>CAZBYU010000119.1:0-4925 GCA_964496235.1 uncultured Oscillospiraceae bacterium
AATGCTAAACGGTAGCCCCAAGGCAAACGGCAACACCGCAACCGCCTTGCATGAGATGGAAAAGGTGTTTGAAAAGCACGGTGTGGAGTGCGAAACCGTTCAGGTCGGCGGCAAGGCAATACGAGGGTGCATAGCGTGCAAAAAATGCAGAGAGCTTGGCAAATGTGTCTTTGACGACGTGGTGAATGAGCTTGCCGTGAAGCTTGACGCCGCCGACGCACTCATCGTTGGTAGCCCAGTCTACTACGCCTCTGCCAATGCCACGCTGATCGCGTGTCTTGACCGTCTTTTTTACAGCACAGGCTTTGACAAGACGATGAAGGTTGGCGCAAGTGTGGTATGTGCGCGGCGCAGTGGTTGCACCGCGACCTTTGATGAGCTGAACAAATACTTCACGATATCCGGTATGCCGATAGCTTCCGCCGCGTATTGGAACAACATTCACGGTCAACGCCCCGGCGAGGCGGCAGAAGACGCGGAGGGCTTGCGTACCATGCGCGATCTCGCGGAGAACACCGTGTTCCTCATGAAGAGCATAGCACTCGGCAAGAAGACCTTCGGCATGCCCGAAAAACAACCGGGAGTGTACACAAACTTTATAAGGTGAAGACACCATGCTGTATATTGGCATACAAGAGATTAAACTATTTTGAAAGGAGGGATTTGCATGCGGAAGCTGGCAATCGGAGCATCTGCGTTTTCCTGCGCCGTGTTTTGCGCGTGCTATTTGATACCGTTGAGGCTTCTGCCCATATTCGCTATCGCGGCGGTAATATCAGGCACACTCAGCCTTCTGCGGCGAAGCAAGCTCCTCCTTGCCGTGCGGATCGCGCTTATATCGGCGGCGTTCGGCTTCGCCGTTTTCGCGGTACACGATGCGCGAACCGTTCTCCCCGCGAGGGAGCTTGACGGCGAAACCATGATTATCAACGCAGTCTTAACCGATTATCCGAGTATTTATGATAATTACTGTCGCGCCGAGGTCAAGCTCGACGGGGCAGTACCTCATTTAAGAGCAATTCTTTACGACAACTCACATCAGCTTGAAAACGCCGTGCCGGGTCAGAGCATAAGATGCACGGCGCGTCTGCGCGCGGCAAACACGCGCTATGGCGAGGACAACGACTATTACAATTCGCGCGGAGTATATCTCATAGCAAGCGCGAAGGGAGAGGTCGACCTTGGAGAGGTTCATTCATCGCCCATTTACTACCCTCAGATAATTCGCCATCGGCTTCTCGCCTGTATAAGCGAGATTTTCCCCTCCGACACCGCGCCGTTCATGCGCTCGGTGCTACTGGGCGAGAAAAGCGAGCTTTACGACAGCACAAGAGTATACACAGACCTGACCCGCTCCGGCTTTATGCACATTGCGGCAGTGTCGGGCATGCATATATCGTTTCTCGTCGCGTTTTTACAGCTGTTTCTCGGGAGAGGGCGCAAAAGTGCGTTCATATGCATTGCGCTCATCTGGTGCTTTGTGCTTGTCACAGGTGCGCCGCCCTCTGCCGTGCGGGCAGGCTTCATGCAAAGTGCGTTTTTGTTCGCGCCGGTTGTGCGGCGCGAAAACGACTCAGTGACAACGCTATCCACCGTGCTGGCTCTCGTGCTTCTCGAAAACCCACACGCCGCGGCAAGCGTGAGCCTACAGCTCTCCTTCGGAGCGGTTGCGGGGATATACCTGTTCTACGGCGAGATACACTCCGCTCTTATATCTCTTATCCATAACGAAAAGCTACGCAAGCGGGTGCAAAACCCCATGGGCGTTGTGGCATGCTCGCTGTCTGTTATGGCGGTGACTATGCCGCTTCTCGCAGTGCATTTCGGCTATATTTCTATACTCTCACCGCTCATGAATGTTGCGGCTTTATGGGCGGCATCGCTGTGCTTTTGCGGCGGGCTGAGTGCGTGTGCGCTGTCGGCTTTATGGAAGGGGCTGGGCATCGCGGCGGCGTGGCTGTGTTCATGGGCGGCACGATATGTTTTCCTCGTGGCGCGGCTTATATCCTCCGTGCCGTTTTCGGTATTATATTTTGACAGTGCGATCGGCTATATCTGGCTCGCGCTGTGCTATCTTTTCTTTATGGGCGCAATGTTCACACGGCTTTCGCCGGTACGGAGGCTATTATACCCGCTCATTCTCTCCGCACTCGCACTGGTCGCGACGTTTGCCGCAATGCGGCTCGACGCGACAACCGGACGCGGCACGGTGACTGTGCTTGATGTGGGTCAGGGTCAGAGCCTATGCGTTCTATCGGGCAGAGCAAGCGTAATGATAGACTGTGGCGGCGGCGCGACAAGAGCCGACGCCGGAGACACGGCAGGTGCGTATCTGCTCAATCGTGGACACAGCACACTAGACGCGTTGGTGCTGACACATCTGCATGATGACCACGCAAACGGCGTGGAAAAGCTGATGGAGCTTGTTGATGTGCGCTATCTCATAATGCCCGACGCGCCGAACGATGATGACAACCTGCACGCGGCCATTCTAGCCGCCGCGGCGGAACACGGCACGGAGGTTGTGTATGTCGCGCGAGACATGCTTCTCGATGCGGACGGAATCCACGTTGCGCTGTACGCACCGGGCAAGACCGGCGACACCAACGAGCGGTGTATCATGTGTCTTGTGTCGTTGGGTGAGTTCGACATGCTGGTAACCGGTGACGCTCCGGAAAAGGCGGAACGCGAGCTGGTCACAACGCACGAGATACACGACACGGAGGTATACATCGTCGGACATCACGGCTCAAAGTATTCAAGCGGTGACGCGCTGTTATCCTCCATCGGGGCTGACACCGCCATTATAAGCGTGGGCTACAACAGCTACGGTCACCCGACACAGGAAACACTTGAACGCCTCGACGCTTACGGTTATAATATATACAGAACCGACATTGACGGACGCGTCGAAATACGCGTGAGGTGACGATATGGCAAAACGCACTGCGAACGACACGAAAAAGCTCAACTACACGCAGGAAGTAAAAAAGCTGAAAGCCGAAGGACCGCAGAAGCTTTATTTTCTCTACGGCGAGGAGGATTATCTGAGAGAGCAGTTTCTCTCCACACTGAAGGGCATATGCCTTCCGGAGGGTGAGGACAGCTTCAGCTACAAGCGTATTGACGGCGCGGAGCTGAGCCTGCAGGTGCTTTCAGAGGCGATTGATGCCGTGCCGTTTATGACGGAGCGCAGTTTCGTCGAGATTCGCGGCGCGGACACGAACAAAATAAAGGACGCGGACGGGTACGCAGGTCTTTTGGAGGATATCCCGGATTACTGCACCGTCGCATTTGTACAGGACGCACAGTTTGAGCCGGACGGTCGGCTTAAAATCACCAAAGTGCTACGTAAGAACGGCTATGAAATGATATTCACACCGCAGTCACAGGGGCTTCTCGTGGGCTGGATAAGCCGACGCTTTGCCGCGGCGGAAAAAAGCGTGGATCTGGAGGCCGTGCAGAGGCTTATTTTCATAAGCGGTGATCTGATGAGTCGGCTCGTGCCGGAGATAGAGAAGGTCGCGGCATACGCACAGGGTGAGCGCGTGACCGCCGAGGACGTGGAGGCAGTCGCGCACCACATACCCGAAGCCGTTGTATTTACGCTGTCCGAACAGCTTTCCGCGCGAAGCTATGAACGCGCCGCAATGACGCTCTCCGAGCTTTTGTCGGACAAGGATAATGAACCCATTATGCTTCTTGCGGTTCTCGGCGCACAGATGAGAAAGCTGTACGTTGCACGGCTCGCACTGGAGAGTGGGCAGGGTGCGAAGTTTGTAATGGACACCTGCTCGGTAAAGCATGACTTTGTGGCGAAAAAGCTGCTTACGGCGGCTCGCGGCTTCTCTCTCGGTCAGCTCAAACGCACTCTGGAGCTTTGCGCGGAGACCGATTACTTGATGAAAAGTTCCTCAAATGATGACGAAAAGCTTCTGACCGAGCTGGTAATGCGTATTGCGGCGGGTGAAGGCGATGATTAAGGTACGCGAGGTGATAGTGGTAGAGGGTCGCTATGACAAGAACACCCTCAGTCAAATCGTAGATGCCATTATCGTGGAAACCGGGGGCTTCGGCATATTCAACGACAGGCAGAAGCAAACGCTGTTGCGCAAAATGGCAGAGGAACGTGGGCTTATAATACTGACCGACTCGGACGGTGCGGGTTTTGTGATACGCAATTTCATAAAGGGCTGTGTTGACCCCTCGCTTGTAAAACACGCATATATCCCCGATATAAAGGGAAAAGAACGGCGCAAGAACGCCCCGGGCAAGGAGGGCAAGCTCGGAGTGGAGGGCATGCGCCCGGAGATTCTTCTCGACGCTCTGCGCCGCGCAGGTGCAACGATGGACAACGCGAATGAAGACAGCGCGGTCGAGACGCGGCGCATAAGCAAGGCAGACATGTTCTCGCGCGGGTTGAGCGGGGGCATAGGAAGCCGCGAAAGACGCGCCGCGCTCATACGCAAGCTCGATTTGCCGGAAAAGCTCTCCCCCGACGCGTTGCTGGACGTATTGAACGTCATAATGACGCGCGAGGATTTTTTCGCGCTGGAATTGGATTAAATATGCCGAGGGCTGTTGCAAAATGATGGTTTTGCAACAGCCCTCAGCTTGTCAAAAAAGTTCCATAGAACTTTTTTGACAAGCTTAATCCGCCGAGCATTTTGAATTCTTCAAAATGCTGCTTCGCCCGAAAATCCTTGACATTCAAGGCTTTTCTGCGGCGGTTTATCCAATTTGAGGCGGGCCTTGCCCCCTCAAGCTCCCCCGCTACTCTGTTATTTTTTCTTGAAGCATAGTTTTTTGACAGACTCAGGGCTGTTGCAAAATGATGGTTTTGCAACAGCCCTTTTGCGATACGCAAAGACTTTTTAGGCTGATAGCCGCCGTGTCCCCGTCGTGTCTCAGTCAGCTCCTCTCTG
>CAZBYU010000120.1:0-4824 GCA_964496235.1 uncultured Oscillospiraceae bacterium
TCGGCGCGGTCGGCGTTCTTGCGGCGGGATTCCTCCGGAGTCACCCAAATGTAGAGCAGAACCGCGTCCTCGAGAATCTCCGGGCAGAACATCGGCAGAGAGTATTGATAGCCGAATGTGCCTGTCAGGGGCATGGACGCACCGTCCGGTCCGCCGCGGGCGCACTCGATGATGATAGTCTTGTCCTCGAAGCTTTCGGGGTAGGCGTTGTGCTTCGCGTCGAGCATCTCACGCGCCTCGCTCTCGAGCTTTGCGGCGACGGCGGCGCGAACGTCCTTGTTCAATAGCCCCATGCGCGGGGGGAGACCCGCTTGACCGGCGGCGGCATCTATGCGGTCGAAAAGTAGCTGTGCCGCAGAATCGGTTTTAACCACATTGCGGTTCATCAAATCGTGGTAATCCTCGTTCAAAAGGCAACAGAGCGTACCCCAGTCGCGTCCGTCGATGAACGGAGCTTCCCCGGGGTAGAATATACGCGCCTCGCCCATTGCTTCAAGCTCGTTGTCGATGCGGCGCATCATATGTACATAGGGAAAATCGTCAAGCTGTAGGTTTTCGCCGATGTGGAACTCGTCCTGTAGTCTCTGCGGCTCGATGTTTGCCATGAAGTTTCTGACCTCGGATTTGCCCGAGGCGGGAAGAGCCTGCAAGAGAACGACCTTGAATACCTTGTTTTTCATTTTATCTCTCCTTGTATCAGTAAATAAGATTTAACCACTTGGTTTTGTCAACGCAGATGTTTTTGTGGCGTGAGATGTAGTCGATTATAAGCTCTGCTATCTCGGTTTGCACCTCGCTCACGCATTCACACTCGCCGTATACGACGTATCCACCCGCTCCGCTCGCACGGTAGCTGTTGAGCGCGATCGTGAAGCTTTCCTCACCGGTCAGCTCACGCCCTTCGTATATCATCGACACGACCCTATCGCCTATATCACGACGAATGTCCACAGTCACGTTTATTCCCGCGACGTAGTCATAGTTGAAATGCTGTGCTATGGGACGTAGGAAGCTCTCGCTCACGCAAAGTGCGCCGTTTTCGTCGAGGGCGAAATACTCCGCGCTCCGTTCAAGGGCGCATTTAAGCTCCCTCGCGCTCACGCGCAGGATTTTCAGTGTGTTCGGGAAAACGTAGCTCGACACCACGTCGCGCACAGTCACATCACGGTCAAAGCCCTTGACCGCGGCGTCGAGACTTGCCGCAGACAGCATGGAGCCGCCGGCTTCAAGCTGAACTTGATTGAAAAAGTTCGCGATGTATGAGCCGTTTGCCGCCATGCTCAGCGGCTCGTCGGGGGCAAGGGAGGTGTCCAAATGCCCCACGGGCGTGTCCAGCCATTTTGCCGTCTCGCGCTCTATCGGCGCGAGGTATTCCACCGCCGCGGGTAAAGGAGTGTCGCACGGCTCACACAGTGTGGACTGAGCCGTGATATGCCGCGTTCCGTCTCCTGCCGTCTTGACGGAAACGTCCACTCGCAGGTATTGCCGCGCCTTATCGGGCGGCTGACAGGTGTAAGTTCCGCCTATGCAAAGCCCCTGCACACTCATGTGCTGATGACCGGAGAGGAGAACGTCGAAGCCAAGCTCCGTACACATGCGGTAGCCCTCGTTTTCGCCTGTCGCGGACAGCACTGCACCTGTCTTCACATCGTTTTCAAAGCCACCGTGATAAATGCACACGGTCAAGTCCACGTTCTCGGCGTGGAGAAGCTCCAGAGCGTCGGCGGCCGCGTCGACCGCGTCCGTCACGCCTATGCCCACCAAGTTCTCCGGCTTCTCCCACTGCTTTACAAACTGTGTCGTTACGCCTGTCAGTCCGACGCGCAGACCGTTTTCGAGCGTGATGACAGCCGTTTTTTCAACCCCGGCAATACCGGATATATTTGCACAGAGGCACGTTGCGTCAAGCTCGGCGAGATATCGCTCTATCTCGCGCTTGCCGTAGTTAAAATCGTGGTTTCCCAGTGTGACGAAGCTATAGCCTCCGAGGTTCAGCAACCGCGCCGGAACGCATTCTCCGCCGCTTTTCTGTGAGTAGAGGTAATAGGTCAGCGGGCTACCCTGCAAAATGTCTCCGCCGTCGATGATAAGGCTGTTGCCGTCGTGGGTAAAGGCATTCATACAGTTTGCAAGCCCGGTCTTCCCTATGCCGCCGGTGGCATAATCGGTGGGTGAAAAGTATCCGTGAACGTCACTTGTGAAGTAAATCGTCAGATTTTGCCGCATTATTGTTCCTCAACTTGAAATTTACGGGCGTGTTTTACCACGCCCGTATGTAGTAGCTATTATGTGCGTTTACGCGCCGTGTGCAAGCTTGCGGCGAATCCTCGTCGACACAAGCTCTATTATCAGCACCAGCACCATAAGCCCCCAAACAAAAGAGCCTACCATTGCCCAGCGGCGGCTGTTCAGGCATTGCACGAGAGACGCGCCTATGCCGCCCGCGCCGACAATACCGAGGGTCGTGGCATCTTTGAGGTTGATGTCAAAGCGGTAAATGGTGGTGGAGATGAAGCTCGCCGTGAGCTGGGGGATAACGCCGTAACGTATCTTCTGGAACGGAGTACAGCCCATTGCGTCGAGGCTTTCGAGAATGTGCGTGTCAAGGTCTTCAATTGCGGTTATGTACATCTTCGATATCATGCCTATCGAGCATACCGACTGCGTGATAACGCCGCAGGCGGCACCCGGACCTGTCACGCGTATCCACATCAATGCCCACACTATGCTCGGTATCGTGCGAATCATCAATATCAGAATACGTACCACGTATGCCACGGGCTTGGGCATGATGTTGAACGAGGCCAGAAACGCAAACGGAATTGCCAGAATCGCGCCGAACAGCGTGCCGAGTACGGCGATTGCGATAGTCTGCAAAAGAAGATAGGGAACATCAGTATCGCTTGTGCCGAACATAAGCTCAAAGTCCGGGTCGAATATGCCGTTTACAACGCCCTTTGCAACCTGAGAGCCGGTGGAGGTAAGCCCGGTGTAGTTTATGTCACCCGCCGACCAGCCCACCAAAAGCACGACGATGAGTACGATAGCCGTGTAAAGCAGCCATTTGCGCGGCCGGTTTGCGTACATTTCGGCAACCGTGAGCTTGCGATCCAACGCCTGTTCGAGGGCTTCAATAGAGTTTTTCTTCATCATTTCGCTCCTTTCAGCTCAGCTTCTTGCGTAGGTATTCGCTGAAGAAGTCGATAGCGACGACCACGACAAACAGCGTCAACAAAACCATGCCCAGGCTGTTGTAATCACGCCAGCCGATGCGCTCGTTTATCGTGATGCCCAGACCACCCGCGCCGACATAGCCGAGTATGGCGGAGGCACGCACGTTCATTTCAAAGCAGTATAGGCTGTGGCTGAGGTAAACGGGCAAAATCTGCGGCACACATGCCGACCAGAACGCCTGAAACTTGTTCGCGCCGAGAGCTTCCATTGCCTCGAAAGGACCCATGTCGATGGTCTCAATGCTTTCAAAGAGCATTTTTGCCACGATGCCGAAGGTGAATATTGCGATGGCGACAGTGCCGGAGAAAGTGCCGAGAGAGAAGATAAGCGCACAGACAAGCGCGATGATAAGCGTCGGTAGAGTGCGTATAAGACCGAGTATAAAGCGGAAAATGCTCACTATGACAACGCTGTGGTTGATGTTGCTCGAGGAGAGTATTGCGACCGGCAGTGCCAGCGCACAGCCGATGACAGTACCCAGCACACTCATCTTGATTGTATCTAGCAGGGGGGAGATGACCTTCGGGAAGAATGACCAATCCGGCTGAAAAATCTTTTCCAGCAGGTCGAGCATCTTGTTGAACTTGCGTACTACGAGACCGATGTCAAACTCTGTCATGTGCAGAGACCATACTATCGCCAGTGCCAGGAGAATGAGAATAAGCGGGGTGCGGCTACGGCGGCGGACAACGCTGTGTCCGTTTTCAAGCACTATCGTCTGTGGACGGAATATCTTGTCGTACAGAGTTTCCTTTACGACAACAGAGGTGTTCTCATCCATTTTTCAGCCCTCTTTGCCGCCGACGATGGGAGACTCGCTCTCGCCCTCGCCCATGGTGGGAACCTTTGTGCCGTTGTAGACCTCGTCGATCTGCTCCTGCGTTATGGTACTCGCCGGACCGTCGAAAACTATCTCGCCTGCGCGAATGCCGATGACGCGATCGCAGTATTTCAGTGCGAGGTCAACATGGTGAATGTTGAGCAGTATGCTTATCTTGTATTCCTTGTTTATGCGTACAAAGTCCTGCATGACCTGCTTTGCCGTGATGGGGTCGAGCGAGGCAACAGGCTCGTCAGCGAGGATGATTTTCGGGTTCTGGTTGAGAGTGCGGGCAAGCGCGACGCGCTGCTGCTGTCCGCCGGAAAGCTGGTCGCAACGGGTATAGGCCTTATCCAAAATGCCAACCTTGTCAAGGCTTTCAAGCGCACGCATCTTCTGATCCTTGGAGAAGATACCGAACAGCACCTTGAAAAAGGGCATATCCGGCACATCGGCCGTCAAAACGTTCTTGATGGCCGTACTGCGTGTGACGAGGTTAAAGCTCTGGAATATCATGCCGACCTTGCGTCTGTATCTGCGAAGCTCCTTGCCGCGCAGAGTGTTCACATCCACGCCGTCCACGGTGAGTTCACCCTTGGTCGTGTCGTGCATGCGGTTGATACAGCGCAGAATCGTCGATTTACCCGCACCGGAAAGACCGATAATTGCGACGAATTCACCCTGCTCTATTTGCAAGTTGATATTTTTCAGGGCCGTAAAGCCGTTTGGATAAGTCTTATACACATTTTTGAATTCTATCATGCTGCGAC
>CAZBYU010000121.1:0-4821 GCA_964496235.1 uncultured Oscillospiraceae bacterium
ATTATGCTCCTCAACAAAGTCCTTCATCTCGCTCTGAGAAAATGCATCAATGGGCTTGGAAAGTTCAAATCCGGTCTCTGCCGCCCAATCCTCGATGAGCTTGTCCGCGCGGAAACGCTCGTGGCACTCGCGGCAGTCCATCAGCGGGTCGGAAAAGCCGCTCAGGTGACCCGAGGCGACCCAAGTCTGAGGGTTCATTAGTATTGCCGCGTCCAGACCGACGTTGTAGCGGTTTTCCTGCACGAACTTTTTCCACCATGCACGCTTGACGTTGTTTTTCAGCTCCACGCCAAGAGGACCGTAGTCCCAGGTGTTTGCAAGACCGCCGTATATCTCGCTGCCGGCGAAGATGAAGCCGCGGTTTTTGCACAGAGCCACGATTTTGTCCATTGTCTTTTCTGTATTTTTCATATTTATACATTCCTTTCCCGCGGCTGGCTGCCGCAGAGATGTTATTTTTGCCGTGAGCGTGACACACTCCGACAAATAATCAGTATACCAGATTGCCGCATTTATATCAATAATTATCAAGCATTTAACGAGAAATTAACAGCACTGATTTTGTTAGGCGGCGGGGGGCGACTACCGACTGTCTAAGCAGGTTTGTTGAAAACATGAACTTTTTGTATCGTTTTCTTTCTCTGTATTGCGTGAATAACTGAAATATGGTATGCTTTAATCAAATAGTAATGATGGAAGGATTGGTATTATCAGCAGAAGAACTTATATTGAAAGAGAGAAAACGGCACTGGCGGAAAAGGTAAAGGAAGCGGCAGTGTCGGTGCTTCCGATAGCTGTCATAGTGTTGGCACTCTGCCTTTGCGTCACGCCAATGAAGACGGAGCTGTTGCTGACGTTTTTAATCGGTGCGGTGTTCCTCACGGTGGGCATGGGGCTGTTCTCGCTCGGCGCGGAGCAGTCGATGACCCCGATAGGAAGCCGCATAGGCGCGGCATTGACCAAGACTCGCTCGACCCCGCTCATTATCATTGTCAGCTTTCTTTTGGGCTTTGCCATAACCGTTGCCGAGCCTGACCTGCAGGTGCTGGCGCAGACCGTGCCGCATATAAAAAGCACGGTTTTACTTACGACGGTGGGCGTGGGCGTTGGGCTTTTCATGGCGGTGTGCATGCTCCGCATACTCACGGGGGCGAGTCTGAGATGGCTTTTGATAGGCTGTTATGCCGTTATATTCGCGCTTGCCGCGTTTACGGACAAGCAGTTTCTCGGCATTGCGTTTGATTCCGGCGGCGTTACAACAGGACCTATGACCGTGCCCTTTATCCTCGCAATGGGGCTTGGTGTTTCCAAGGTGCGTAGTGACGACCGCGCCGAGGCGGACAGCTTCGGTCTTGTCGCTCTGTGTTCGGTAGGTCCCATTCTCTCGGTGCTTATCCTCGGCTTTTTCTACTCCGAGGGTAGCGGCGTGGTGGATTTGAGCGCGGCAAGCTATACCGACACGGTGGAGATAGGTCGCTCCTTTATCTGTGCGATACCACTCTATATGAAGGAGATGGCGGTCGCGCTGTTGCCGATAGTGGTCATCTTCCTCGTTTTTCAGCTGTGTCTGTTGCACATTACAAAGCGCAGTCTGGAAAAGATACTCATTGGTCTTTTGTACACCTATGTCGGTCTGGTGCTGTTCTTGACGGGTGTGAACGTCGGCTTCTCGTCGCTGGGCGCGGAGCTTGGTGCAGCACTCGCCGGGGAGAGTACCCGCTGGTTGCTTATCCCGCTCTCCATGCTTTTGGGCTGGTTCATCATCTCGGCAGAGCCTGCCGTGGGTGTGCTTGAAAAGCAGATAGAAGAGGTCAGTGCGGGTGCGATACCGGGCAAGGCAATAAAGCTGAGCCTGTCGGTGGCGATCGCGTTGGCGTTAGGGCTTTCCATGCTACGCGTGTTGACGGGGATAAACCTTATGTGGTTTCTTGTTCCGGGCTACGTTATCGCGCTGGGACTGTCGTTTTTCGTGCCGGATATATATACGGCAATCGCGTTTGACTCCGGCGGGGTCGCGTCCGGACCTATGACGGCGACGTTTATGCTTCAATTCGTTATGGGAACGAGCGTGGCTCTCGGCGGCAACGTGCTGTCCGACGCATTCGGCGTTGTCGCACTTGTGGCGATGTTGCCGTTGCTGTCGATTCAGACGGTCGGCTTTATCTATGAGCATAAGAAGACCGGCACCGTTGGGTCGGAGAGCTTCGGCGATACGGAGATTATCGAGCTTTGGGAGGTTGGCGCATGAATTATGTGATATCCATAATTAATCCGGAGGCACTTGATGTCTTGACGGATATATGTGCGCGTCTGGAGCTTCCCATGACGGTGACGTTGCACGGACGCGGCACGGCAGTGCAGAGCATGCTCGACCTGCTTGGTATAGAGTCGAGCGAGAAGCGTGTGGTGCTGTCCGTGGCGACGGCGGAGAAGACAAAAAAGCTCATTGCCGAGCAAAGGCGATATCTGCATCTCGGCGTACCGGGACACGGAATGGTCATTGCCGTGCCGATAAAAAGCGTAGGAGGAGGCAAAACCTTGGCATATTTAAGCGGAGACGATAAGGGCATGAAGCGCGTAGCCCCGGAGCTGGGCGCATATGAGCTGATAGTAGCGATAACGAATTCAGGCTGTACCGACGCTGTGATGAATGCGGCTCGCGCTGCGGGGGCTCGCGGCGGCACGGTGCTACACGGGAAAGGCACCGGCTCTAAGGACGCGCCGAAGTTTCATAACATTTCCATTGCCGACGAAAAGGAGGTCGTTCTCATAGTGGCGTCGACCCATGAAAAGTCCGACATAATGAGTACGATACTGGAAAAGGCAGGTCCCGACTCGCCGTCCGGGACTATCGTGTTTTCTCTTCCAACGACCGAGGTTGCGGGCTTCGGTCTGTTCGACGAGGCAGAATAAGCGCGGTAAAATAGTTCAACAGGACTGTTTTGACAAGCTGAACAGGCTGTTGCGAATATTTTCGCAACAGCCTGTTCTTTTGTAACTTTCGCTTTCCCGCACCGTGGGTGCTTGCAAGACAAAAGAATATAATGTATAATTACCCACGTCGTTTTAATGAGCATACCTCGACGCGTTTAGCGTGTCGAGCTGTTTTAGGAGGGAAAAATGAGAAACTTTATCGGAAAGCGTTTTCAGGTGTCATCGGGTCCCATACTCTCTCTCGACACGGAGGCGTTGAGCAGATATGATGACGTCATTGATCTGAGCATCGGCGACACGGATTTCACCACGGACAGCGCGATAATAGACGCGGCGTTTCGTGACGCGAAGCGCGGATACACGCATTACGGTGACCCCAGGGGCGATAAAGAGCTTATCTCCGCCGTATGCGACGCATGGCATGCCGACCACGGGCAGTATATAGACCGGGAGCATGTCCTTGTCACGGCATCGAGCTGTCTCGGCATGGCACTTGTGATGATGGCTGTGCTTGATGCGGGGGATGAGGTCATCGTCTTCTCTCCGTATTTTTCGCCATATCGCAGTCAGATAGAGCTTGCCGGGGGCGTGTGCGTGGAAGTGCCGACCTATGCCGAGGAAGATTACGCTATCGACCCTGAGCGTCTGCGCGCCCATATCACGCCGAAAACCAAGGCGATCATATTCAATAACCCCACCAACCCCACCGGCATGAGCTACGGCAGGGAGACTATGCAAGTGCTTGCCGACGTGGCAAAGGAGCATGACCTGCTCATCGTTGCCGACGAGATATACACCGATTACATCTTCGACGGTAGTGGCTATATCCCCATGCGTACCCTGCCCGACATGGCAGAGCGCACCGTCACTCTAAACAGCTTTTCAAAAAACTATATGATGACCGGCTGGCGTGTCGGCGTGATAATTGCCGAGCCTGAGCTTTTGTCCGTCGTGTCGCAGATAAACGGCGCGATGATATACACGACGCCCTCCATTTCTCAGCGTGCCGCGCTGGAGGCGTTGCGCCGGAGAGAGACAATAAAAGAGAAGTATGTCTCGGCGTATAAAGAGCGTCTTAATTATTCCGCAGACCGTCTGTCCGCAATTTCGTATCTCACGCTCGTCCGTCCGAAGGGTACGTTCTATCTTTTCCCCGGTGTCGAGAAAACCGGGCTGAGTGCGGGTGAATTCTGCGCCCGGCTTTTAGATGAGGCGCATATCCTCGTCACACCCGGTGACGCGTTCGGCTCTACCGGCAAGGGGCATATCCGCATTGCCTGCACCGTGGACATAGATAAGCTCAAAGCCGCATACGACCGCATGGAAAAGCTGAGCTTCTGAGCGGGTAAATAAGAAACGGCTATATGATGGTTTAAGGGTCTGTTGCAACGCAACAGACCCTTAAACAGCTTGTCAAAAAAGTCCTGTTGAACTTTTTGGCAAGCTGAAATCTTCCTGTTCAGTTGAACAGGAAGATTGATGTTTGATTCAATTTCAGTCGGCGTTCCAAGCCTTGATTTCGGTGCGAAGCCAGTCTGCCCACTCGTCAACACCCTCGCCTGTGCGGGCGGAGATGGGGATTATCTTTATGTTGGGGTTGAGACGGCGGACATACTTTTTGCACGCTTCGAGGTCGAAATCAAAGTACGGCATAACGTCTATCTTGTTTATCAGCAGGACATCGCATATCGAGAACATCAGCGGGTACTTCAAAGGCTTGTCGTCGCCCTCGGGGACGGATAGTATCATCGCGTTTTTCGAGCTACCGGTGTCAAACTCGGCAGGGCAAACGAGGTTGCCGACGTTTTCGAGAATGGCAAAGTCAACGTCGTTTACGCCCAAGCCCTCCAAGCCCTGGCGCGTCATGCCCGCGTCGAGGTGGCACAT
>CAZBYU010000122.1:0-4810 GCA_964496235.1 uncultured Oscillospiraceae bacterium
CAAAGTCTACTTTATTTACCACTATTTCAAAAAATTTTCAAAAAAGTGAGACCGTACATGAAAAATCCAGTATAAACAATGCGCGGGGAAACCTCCCCGCGCACTGTTATCCGTCCCCGCCGTATAAAAACCGGTTCAGGCGTTCGCTTTCGTATTTATAGTCACAGCCGGTCACGTCCTCGTCATAGCCGTCATGCACGTATATTCGCCCGCGGTCGGGTACGGTCATCTGCTCTGCCTGTGCGCCGACAAACTTCGGTGCGGCAAGAAGTATTGAGGCGAGCTGACGCATGCTGAGATCCGTGTCCAGCATCGGCAAAACCGCCTCTGCAAGCTCACCGATCCGGCTCAAACGGAGAGAACGCGTCGCGGTAAGTACAGCCTGAACAGTCTTTCTTTGACGTTCGACGCGTTGCCAGTTATCGTCAATGCGCCGCAGACGGCAGTAGCGCAAAGCACCCTCGCCGTCGAGATGATTTATGCCCTCGGAAAACCACAACTCGTAATAGCAGTCCTCCGTCAAAGCCGCCGCCTCCTCGCGCGTCAGCTCGATATCAACCCCGCCCAGCGCGTCTATGACCTCACAAAAGCTTTGAAAATCGAAGTGTATATATCCCGCAATATCCACGCGAAAGCAGTTTCTCACGCACTCCGTGGTCAGTTCCGCTCCGCCGTAGGTAAAGGAATTGGTCAGCATGACGTCTCCGTGTTCTTGCCAGGGTACGGCGGTGCTGCGCTCGAAGCTGACAAGCTTTATCTCGCCGTTGGTGCGGTTCAGTGAGCATAGCATGGTCACGTCACCACGCCCTAAGTCGTCCGTATCTGCAAGAAGCTCGTCCGTGCCGATTATGAGAATGTTTATTACTCCGCTTCGCTCCTCGCCGCTCAGCGGCGTTTCATCGCGCCCGAGAAGACTCGGCAAAATATCCTTTGCGCTTTGGCTCTCCGTGCCGATACTCTCTTTCGCCGTGCTTGGCGCAATTACGTCCTTGTCAGGCTCGGGGGCTGTGGCGGTGGGAGAAGGAGCGGGGCTACTCGCCGTCACACCGGACTGCGCCAACGCCAGCGAGTTTATCACAGTCGCGCTCATTGCGGTGCATAGCGCACCTGCGGCGATAAGCGTTCTGAGCTTGAGATTCTTCACTTACATTCACTTCCCTTTATGCTTCTTTCGGGATTATACCCGCTTTTCACATTGTGTAAACTTTGCTCTGAAGGTGAGCAATAATTTGTGTTATCCCACAATTTGCGTAGAATGCTGTTGACAAGTGCTACGCTTTATGTTATAAAACCGCAAACGATATACCAAAAGCGATGACGAAGACGGATACCGCACAGCGTTTCACAGAGAGTCGGGGCAGGTGAAAGCCGACAAACAATGGCGGAGCATCCCATCCCTTCCGAGCTGGGTTTCTCGAAAGATTGTTGTCAGTAGAGAACTCCGTGCAGGCTACGTTAGTGCATAGGGCTTGTTGGAGCCTGAAAGCGGTGCGGGCGCGTTGTCTGCACAATTTGAGTGGTACCGCGGGTATTGTGAATCAAGACTCGTCTCAAGGAAACTTGGGGCGAGTCTTTTTTTATTATTCAAGCATCCAAAGGAGAAACAAAATGAAACTCAGCAAGAAAAACATGTTGCTCGTGAGCTTTATGCTCTTCTCTCTGTTCTTCGGGGCAGGCAACCTCATCTTCCCTCCGTTCCTGGGGCAAAGTGCCGGAGAGCATACATTCACGGCAATGCTCGGCTTTCTAGTCACGGCGGTCGTACTGCCGGTGTTGGGCGTTGTGGTGGTTGCCCGGTTTGATGGGCTTGATCGTCTGGGTCAGCTCGTCGGCAAACGCTTCGGCATTGTTTTCACCGTGCTGATTTATCTTTCCATCGGTCCCGGACTCGGAATTCCCCGCGCGGCATCAGTTCCCTTTGAAATGGCGTTCGCGCCGTATCTGCCGGAGGGGAGCAACGGTGCGCTGTGGATGGCGGCGTATTCGCTTGTGTTCTTCGCCGTCGCGATTTGGCTTTGCCTTACGCCGAGCAAGCTCGTAAATCGCCTTGGGCATTGGCTCACTCCGGCGTTACTGATTCTTTTGGTGGTGTTGTTTGTCGGCTTTATTGTCCGAGGTGAGGTCAATGTCGCCGCCGCGCAGGAAAGCTATGCCACCGCGCCGTTTTTGAAGGGCTTTGCCGAGGGCTATAACACCATGGATACGATCGCCGCGCTGAACTTCGGTCTCGTCATTGCCACAACCCTCGGCACGTTCGGTCTTGCGGAAAAGAAAGATGTCATGCGCCACACGGTGCTCGCGGGTGTGTTTGCCGGGGTAATCCTTGCCGTGGTGTATGCAATGCTTTCGTACATGGGCATGTGTTCCTCTGGGGTGTATACACTGCCCGAAAACGGAGCGCAGACCTTGCGTGCTGTTGTGTATCAGGTGTTCGGTGCGCCGGGTGCGGTGTTGCTTGCGGCAATTTTCACCCTTGCCTGCCTTACGACCTGCGTCGGGCTTATCAATTCCATCTCACAGTATTTTTCCACCCTGTTCAGTAAGCTCAGCTATCGCCGGTGGGTGTTTGCGATCACCGCTTTTTCTTTCCTCGTGTGCAACCTCGGTCTTAACACTATTCTCAGCATCTCCGTTCCCATACTCAATGCCATTTATCCGGTGTCCATCGTCCTTATTCTGCTCGGTCTTACGCACCACCTTTGGAATAACAACCGCTTTGTCTATCCCTGCGTGGTTGGGGGAACGGCGGTTATCAGCGTGGTTTACGCAATGGACTCGGCGGGGCTTCCGGAATACCTTGCCCGCGTTATGCCGCTTTACAATGAGGGCTATGGGTGGTTACTTGTGGCGGCAGTCATGCTCGCCGTCGCGGTTGCCGTTAATAGGATAAACGACCGGAATTCTACTGATTGAGAACCCGACATGGCGTTGTATTGTTCAAGGTTGCGGAGTATAATTTTGCCGTAATCCCTTTGCTGACGCGCTTTTTATCCGTCGGCTACACTTGAGTACAACGAACCATGAAAAGAAAAAAGAACAATCTCATAAAGAAAATACGCCGCCGCCATTACCGCACCATGTTCTGCCTCGGCTTTATCGCGGGCAGTGCGTTCGGCTTTAACATCAGAAAGATCATAGACTCTGGCAAAGAAAAGCTGGCAAAGAAAAAGGCATAATTAGTTCTTGGTGTTTATAGTATTGTAAAAATGGGTAGTGGCATGTATGCCGCTACCCATTTTTGCCTATGTCAGCCTATTGCGTGGTTTGTGCCTACTGTGAAGTATACCCCATTCGGGTGCGCGTAAGAGTAAAGCTGTATATACATCGGAACGCCCTCTTGGTCACCGTCAAAGAAAACCGTGAGATACGGTGCGTTCGCATAGTCCGAGAGAAGCTTTCCGCCGTCGGGGATCTCGGTGTTGTAGTGGTAGAAAGTTTCCTCCACCGTGCTTGCAAGAGTATAGCCCTTGAAGCCCCAGTATTCGTTCAAAAGTGAGCAGAATTTGTCGAGTGTGATGTCTTTCGGGATGATTTCATAATAATTCATGCTTCGCTCCAAATTTGTCAGCGTGTCAAAATCGTGTTCGTCATTTTCGTCTGCTCTCGCCTCAATGCTCAGCTTTGTGATTTTCCCGCTCATCGTGTCTACGTACAGGTTGAAAAGGTAATCCTTATCTGTTGCCATTACGCAGTAGCTGTGCTTGAAAATGCGTCCGTACCAGTAGTTGCTTTCCGGCATATGCCCGTCATTTTCCGGGTTTTCCATGATGTACTTGTATTCTTCGGGTAAAAGGAGACTGTCGGCGAGTATGCCCATCTCTTTCATTTTTGAAATTTCCTGTTGCGTTATCTCCCACGCCTGTTCCGGGCTGTTCACGGCGCGAACGACTGCGTACCCACAGGCGGCAAGCAGAAGAGACAGCACTGCCGCGAGAAGCGCCAAGCGCACCCTCTGCCTTGCGACGGGGGCGGCTTTTGCCGTTCCGTCAAGATACCCCATGCGCTTGAGTGCGCTTTGCACCTTTTCCGGGGCAATATCGGTCAATGCGTCCATTATGTATATGGCGTTCATATGTAACCCTCCTCGCTCAAATGCTCTCTGAGCCTATTTCTCGTCCGCATGAGTGAGCTTTTCACTCGACTTTCGCTCATGTCCAGTCGACGTGCAATATTCTTCACGCTTTCACACAACCAGTAGCGGCATACGAATATGTCTCTGTCTGTTGCTTTGAGCATGTCGAGGAACATATCGATCTCCTCGGTCAGTGCGTGCATTTCCACCGTGATTTCCACGTTATCATGCGCCGGAAAGCTATCTGCCAGCTCGTCCAAGGCGCACATGCCCTCGCCCGCGCCACGCTTTGCCGCAGAGCGTCTGCGAAGCACATCAATGCTCAGCCGCCGCGTTATCGCGGTGAGAAATGCCGCAAGCTTATCCGGTCTTGCGGTGGGGATAGACTGCCACGTTGCCATGTATGTGTCGTTTACGCACTCTTCGCCGTCGCGTTCATCGCCGCAAATTCGGTTTGCAAGCGAGCGGCACAACGTGCCGTATTTTTTGTCCGTCTCGTCTATTGCCGCTCCGTTTCTCTGCCAGTATAGCTCGATTATTTTGCCATCGTCCATGGGGTCCTCCTTTGCATTGCTAGAATAGTTTTCGCTTTATCGGCTTAACAACCCATTTCACCCTATATGACGTATTTTTGCCTGCTCTCGTTGCATTTTTGCGAAAACAAATTGAAATAAAACGGCATGGGGACACCTCCACAAAAACCATACCCCACCGGCGGTGAGTCCGCCGATGGGGTAT
>CAZBYU010000123.1:0-4787 GCA_964496235.1 uncultured Oscillospiraceae bacterium
CGTTTGTGCCGATAAGACCGACCTTTGCGCCGAGCTTTTCTTCAAGCATGTGCTTAATGAGATAAGACGAGGTTGTTTTGCCGCTGGTACCTGTGATTCCGATAAGCGTCATCTTCGATGCGGGATTACCGAAAAACTCGCGGCTGACAAGAGCAAGACCCTTGCGACAATCGGATATCAGAACATAAGGTGTGCCGTCTGTCGGCGCGGTTTCGCACAGCACCACAGACGCGCCGCGTTCCACGGCTTTGGGGATAAACCTGTGTCCATCACTTTCAAAGCCTTTGATCGCAACAAAAAGATCACCCTGCTGAGTCACGCGGGAATCATAGCTCACCCCACTTATCTCCGTTTCGGGTGAGACCGTACACTCTATAACATCAAGCTCTCGTATAAGATCTTTCAGTTTCATTTGTTTCCTCCGTTACTATCCCAATATCGTTATTATAATCATATCAATCAATTGTTCAGTATTTACCCAGCATAGCCTCATCATTTGATATCAAGCTCACCTCGATCGCCGTACCGTGCGACGTCATACTTCCGGGAGCAATACTCTGTGCACTGACAAGCTGTTTTTCGGCATCAGTGACAGGGCTTGATGTGCGAATATATATTCCATAGTATGACAGAACATCTCTCGCCTGTGCATAGCTCATGCCATTTAAGTCCGGCACGGTTTCAAGCTCGGTCGAAGGATCTTCATCGAGGTATAGTATTACCTGACTGCCCGCAGCAAGCGATGTGCCGGAATAAGGTAGCTGATTTGTGACAATACTCCCCTGCCCTATAGTACGGTATTCAAGCCCAGCATCAATAACCGAGCTTACCGCATTATCAAGCGGCATATCCAGCACAAGAGGCATCACGGCATCAGCCGATTCTTCGCCCTTGTCCGGCTCAACGCCCAAATATGGCAGTATGTCCGCCATCATACGCCCGACAACAGGTGCCGCCATTTGCCCGCCGCTTATATACACACCGGATTTATCAGACGGAGTGTCAAGAAAAACTAACAGGGCGATTTTGGGGTCATCTGCTGGAGCAAAACCGATGAAAGAGACTATATACTCCTTTTGCCCGGTTTTGGCTTCTAAGCTGACCTTTTCGCTTGTACCGGTTTTCCCGCCTATTCTGTATCCGCTGACAGCCGCATTGCGCCCGGTGCCGTCGGTTTGATCTCCAACGACTTTTTCAAGGATTTCGCGCAATTGCGCGCTCGTATTTTCGCTTATAACACGACGTACAAGCTTCGGGCTGTGTTCAAAAGCAGTCTCGCCGTCAGCAGAAACCATACTACGGACTACATACGGTTGCATCAGTCGTCCACCGTTTACACACGCACTTACGGCGGTTATCAGCTGGAGCGGAGTGATAGTGAAGGTCTGTCCGAAAGATGCCGCGGCAAGCTGTGAGAGGTTTTTGTCCGAGCAGAAGGTATTTTGGCTCCACCATATACTGCCGCTCTCTCCGGCAAGGTCAATGCCGGTTGTTGCAGTGAGATTGACGTCTTTATCTTCGCTGAGATTCAGAAAACCGAAGCTGTCGCAATACTTATAGAATGTTTCCGCTCCGACACGCTGACCGATGCTGACAAAGGCGACATTACACGAATGCTGAACCGCCTGAGTAAGTGTTTGTGAACCGTGACCGCCGTATTTCCAACAGCGTATGGGATTTGTTCGTCCGATTACACTGACCGTACCAGGACAGTAAAAGCCGTCTGAAAGACCGACCTTACCCTCTTCGAGAGCCATTGCAAGCGTAATTATCTTAAAAGTCGAACCCGGCTCATATGTGTCGGACAGTGCTTTATTCCGCCACTGCCTTTGCTGAGCTTCTCGAAGAAGCGTTTGAGCCTCCTCTTCGCTTTCCGCGCTGTCTATTATAAGTCTCGCCTCAGCACTCACGTCGAGAAAATTATTTAAGTCATAGCCGTCAAGCGATGCCATCGCGAGAATCGCGCCGGTGTTGATATCCATCGCAATTGCACCGGCACCGTTTTGAATATCATAATCTGCAACAGCCTGTTTAAGATGCTTTTCCACATAATACTGTATTGTGGAATCAAGCGTTGTGATCACATCGTACCCATCTTCACCGGGGGTATATTCTTCAAAGCGTGAGAACAAAAGCTCTGTACCGTATGCATTAGTAGCTCGAACGGTTTTACCCGACGTACCGGCAAGAGCGGTGTTATATTGCGCCTCGATTCCCTCCAAGCCGTAATTGTCAGTGCCGACAAAGCCGATAAGATGACAGGCAAGAGATGAATTGGGGTAATAGCGTTTTGTATCGGTTTCAAGCCGAACCACGCGTAGCCCATATTCCGTTTTGAAACGGCGCACCTCATCTGCCTTATCTCTTTCAAGCTTACGCGCAACTGTAACGTACCAAGAGCCGGTCTGATTCGCCTTATCCAGTATATCATATCGGTCAAGCCCCAGTATTTCAGAGAGCTTATCCGCGATGAGTTCCTTATCCTCGCCGTATAGCTCTATTTCGGCAGGGCTGAGATAAACGTTATCAACGGACGCACTGACGGCAAGAGGGTTCATGTTCGTGTCATATATCACGCCACGTGCCGCACTTGTCGGGGCTTCACGAAGCTGTTGGTTTATTGCAAGCTCCTCGTAATAACCATGATCGATTATTTGTAGCTTGTATAATCTCACCAAAAGCACCGCAAATGCAACTACGCCGCACACTGCCATCAAAAACAGAGTGCGGCGGAGCATTTGCCTGCTCGGTTCATAGCGGCGGGTCGGTTTGAAATTTGCATCTGACATGGCATACTCCCGTGCGTTGTTGCTGAAAACAGTATATTGCACGGCTTATCCGCTTATGTCAGGACTCAGCCCACGTTGCTTATATGTATAATTTCTATCTGCTCGACGGTGCAGCGGCACATGCCAAGCTCTTCTATGGCATAGCGCTCAAGCTCGTCCATGCTGATGCTTTTTTCAATCGTGGCGAGGAGAATGTCATTTTGCTCATATAGCTCCTCGGTCGCCTTGGTGAGTCGCGACGCCGCA
The DNA here is from genome assembly GCA_964496235.1 of uncultured Oscillospiraceae bacterium. GTDB lineage: Bacteria > Bacillota > Clostridia > Oscillospirales > Oscillospiraceae > Limivicinus. Next base: position 3,036 of record CAZBYU010000123.1, read on the forward strand.
TCATTCACGGCGGCAAGCTTGATGGACGCGAAAAGCGACAGCACCGCCAGTACAGCGGAAAACGAGAACAGCACCGCCGCGAAAAGGACGTTTGAAACGCGCTTCATTCGCCCTTATACCCTCTCGGCCACGCGGAGCTTTGCGCTTCTTGCGCGCGGGTTTGCGTTTATTTCATCCTCGGTCGGCAATATGGGCTTGCGGCAGACACTTTTGAGGGTCTTTTTGAAGCCGCAAGTACATATTGGAGCCTCTCTCGGGCAGGTACAGCCGTTTTCTTTTGCGGCAATACCTACTTTGACTATTCTGTCCTCAAGAGAGTGGAAGCTTATCACGCACAATCTGCCGCCAATTTTAAGCTTATCGGGTGCAGTATCCATGAGCGTGGCTATCGCGCCAAGCTCATCGTTAACGGCGATTCTTATCGCCTGGAAGCATCTTTTTGCGGGGTGCTGTTTTTCGCGTAGTGCCGCGGCGGGCAAGGCGGATTTTATTATATCCACAAGCTCCAGCGTTGTCTCAATGGGCTTAATGTCGCGAGCGGAGACAATTGAGGCACTTATGCGTCGCGCATAGCGTTCTTCCCCATAATCCCAGAAGATTCTGGCAAGCTTGTCGGTGGAGTAGTTATTAACTATATCATACGCAGTAAGACCGGACGAGCGATCCATTCGCATGTCAAGAGGCGCGTCATTCATATAAGAAAAGCCGCGCTCCGCTTCATCAAGCTGTGGTGAAGATACACCGAGGTCAAAAAGCATGCCGTCAACAGCATTAATCCCAAGCTCTGTGAGGATATCGGCAGTGTCGGAAAAATTACCGTGAACAAGGGTGACGCGGTCGGCATAGGCTTCCAGCCGCTTTCCCGCTCGTTCTATCGCGGTATCGTCTCTGTCGATGCCGATAAGACGACCGGTCGTGAGGCGTTTTGCGATCTCGCGGGAATGCCCTCCGAGACCCAAAGTGCCATCTACATATATTCCGTCGGGCTTTATTTCAAGATTCTCAATGCATTCATTGAGCAATACGGAAACATGCTTTACATCGTTCATCAGAATTCAAGCTCCTCCATCACGGCGGCAATATTTTCGGGTGTGGTCTCCTCTGCGAAAACACTGCTCCAAGCCTCGCTATCCCACAGCTCGGCATGGTTGTTACAGCCTATCACAGTGACCTTCTGCTTCAGCCCGGCGAAATCGCGTAGGTTTTGCGGGATAAGGGCGCGACCCTGGCTGTCAAGCTCACACCTCGCGGCATGGGCAAACAAAGGGCGCATTTTGCGTTGCTTTACATACGGCATGGCACTGACCTTATCGGAAAGAGCCTTCCAATTCTCGCCGCTATATGCACACAGGCATTTATCCATGGAAAGCGTAACATAAAAAACATCCCCCAGCTCATCACGCAACTTCGCGGGAATGAAAAGCCGTCCTTTGCTATCCAGAGAATGTTGATACTCGCCGGTCATGGATTAATACCCCTTTCGTGTGTCCTTTTGCGCCATTTCGCTCCACAATCACCCACCGTGTATGATTATTATAGATGTGGTTCACATAAAAATCAAGTAATATTTTTTGACTTTATTTGAAGCAATTTGTTGCTTTTATCTCATATATCCCTTTTTCATATTTGATAAAGCAATCACACCAACAAGCAATAAAAATTGACGGCAAAAATTGCTTATACACAATTATTGCCGTCAATGCAATACATATTTAATTAATTACAAATGCTCAATTATATTCTATATAAAAA
>CAZBYU010000124.1:0-4769 GCA_964496235.1 uncultured Oscillospiraceae bacterium
CTCCGTAGCCGTTGGAATCCTTGAACGGCTCGGAAAAGTGCTTGCTTACGAGAAGTGCGAAGTTGGTGTTCTCGGTGTGCTTGGACTTGTCCTCATAGCTGTGACCGTTCACGGTGACAATGCCGTTTGTGTTTTCATTTACAACCACGCCGTTCGGATTCATGCAGAAGGTACGCACCAGATCCTCGAATTTCTCCGTGCGATAAACTATCTTGCTTTCATATAGCTTGTCCGTCAAATGTGCGAATATTTCCGCCGGAAGCTCCACTCGTACGCCGATATCCACGCGGTTGGACTTTGTCGGAATACCGAGGCTCTCGCATATGCCCTCGAGCCACTTGCTACCGCTACGACCGACGGAAACGACGCAATCGGTGCATTCATAGCTCTCCTCGCCCACGTGGACGATGTAGCCGTTCTCTCCCTTGTCGATGCCGGTGACGGCGGAGTTGAAGTGGAAGTCGACCTTCTCTTTAAGCTCATCATAGATGTTGCCCAAAACGACGTAGTTTATGTCCGTGCCGAGGTGTCGCACCTGTGCGTCGAGCAGGTGCAGTCCGTTTTCAAGGCACTCGCGCTTTATCTCGGTGTTTGCGGTTGAATAAAGCTTTGTTCCCTCGCCGCCGTAGCGCAGGTTTATCTTGTCCACGTACTGCATAAGCTCGATAGCCTCTTCCTTGCCCACGTACTCATACAGTGTTCCGCCGAACTGGTTTGTGATGTTGTACTTGCCGTCGGAGAACGCACCCGCGCCGCCGAAGCCGCTCATGATACTGCATACCGGACATTTGGCGCATACCTTTACCTTTTTCCCGTCTATCGGGCAGTGACGCTTTGCAAGCTCACGTCCCAGCTCGAACACTGCAATTTTAAGCCCCTTGTTCGCCTGTGCCAGCTCATATGCGGAGAATATACCGCCGGGTCCCGCACCTATGATGATTACATCGTACTTTTTCATTGTTTCCCTCCGAAAACACATCGTCCGTGAGCGTGTGTGTCTCCGCTCTCGGCTTTTCATTTTACACGTTCATTAAAATTGTTTTTGAACAAAAAGGGACTGCGTATCCCCTTGCGGGAATACGCAGTAAAATTTGTATCCTCGTTTACTTTACCATAGCTCACCGTCCAAGTCAAGTGAACGATATGTTAATTGCACTTGGTTTTTCCCTTTGTGCGTGCTTTTCTCGGTTTTTATCGGATTAATACTTGTAATAAGCATTAATCATGTTTGCGCTTTTCCACGTGTTAAGTGTTTTTCTTTCGCTTTTTCTATCCACTCATTCACTACATCAACTCCTGATGCCGCAATCAAGCAGTATATCGGCGCAAATATGTATAGATAACGCGCCCTCGCTTCAAACAGCATCTCGTACAGAGTGATCCCCAGGATTGTAATATACAGCACTGTAAACTTTTTTGTCTTACCTTTTCTGAAACCTGATAATACATTAAAGGTCAAAACAGATAGCCATATCGTTTGCATAAATCCTTTGAACAAATGATAGTTATTGCTGTCTTTGTAATAATATGAACGTAGGATAAGTGACATCTTAGTGTTAGGAAATGGTGCCGCATAGTCAAAGAAGCCACCTTCACATCCCCACGCGAACGTTCCGTCCGTGTATACGAAAGTCATCTTTTCCGCAAGGTGTTTTATAATCCCTAACACGCCGTAGCTTTGAATACGTCTTATGCTTTCTTGTAAGTTTGCTTCGCGTCTTTCCTTCGCATCTTTTATATTCCCCGAAAAGACCACGTCCTCCTGCGAGTATCCGCCATTTCCTTCTCTCAAACCCATCATAAAAAAGTGAGCCGCACCGAAACGTGCCTCTGGGTCTATTTCTATATTATTTATCTCGCATTCATAGTCAATAAACGCCTGCGTTCCGCCAAATACTCCTACGCCAAGTATTGCTCCCGCAAATAGTGCCAATAACCTTCTCGGCTCTTTTTTTATTTTTGTTAACTCAAACACCACAATTGCGATGAGTACAATTAAGCTCTGCGGCTTTATGTAGTAGAACACAACTGCAAATGCAACAACGAGCCCATAATCAACAATCTGTTGTAATTTCCCTTTCTTCGGCTTCGCGTATAGATAAAAACAACTTATGGGAACCGCGAGGCAAAACGGATCTGAATACACTATTGATGACCAAGGTGACAGACCTATCAGCAATGCCGAAAATACGTATGCAACTATCGCTGTGCGCTGGCTTGCAAACAGAGCCGCACTTTTGTATACCAGCAAGCACGCAATCGCATTTATCAGACAGTTACAAACCGCAACTATCATCATCCCATCATATATTTCCCATAGCAGACCATAGCCCATGTCCAGTTTAACCAGAAATATGCTTACAAACTGCATTAATAGATTGTTCGGGTATCTTGAATAGTATCCATTTTGGCTGGTCAGCCGGGGGTCTCCCTCAAACAGGTACGACCTTGTGCCGCACATAATCGCCGCCGGATCCCATCTCCCCGCGCTGGGATATATACTCCACATCACATAGACTTGATACAGAAAAATAAGTATAGTCGACACAGCCAGCAGTTTGTTTTCGTCTATGATAATATTTCTCCATATGTTTTTCAGGGCAAGCGTCAGTATTATCGCTGTTATCACAGGCAATATACTGTACTCTCCATTGAATAAGAACAGCAACACCATGCATAGTATTACCGAAAAAAATGTGTACCTTATCAGCCTGTCAATTCCACGTTCCTCTATCATTTTCTACCTCTTGTATCATGCGTAGATGTTTTTTCTATTATATACTATTAGTTACTTGTATTCAAGGTGTTTCAATTTCTTTTCTCTTTTGAACTTAAAAAGCACGTCTGCAAAGAGGCAACTTTGCAGACGTACTAACTTGCTTTTCAACTTTTTTACTTCTTATACCCCGTCTCGAAGTCGACGACATTTCTCAACTCTTCGCCCTTGAGGTAGCGGCTTAGGTTGTCGGCGGCAATATCGACTATGCGCTCGAAGGTCTGCGGCAGGTGGTAATAGCCGGAGACGTGCGGAGTTATCATGAGGTTGTCAAGCTCCCACAAGGGGCTGTCCGCGCCGAGAGGCTCAACCTCGCTCACGTCAATCGCCGCGGAAGCTATCTCTCCGTTTGCAAGTGCTTCGTAGAGAACAGCGTTCTCCACTGCCGCACCGCGTCCGCAATTTATGAATATCGCGCTCTTTTTCATTAGCTTGAAACGCTCTGCATTATAAATGTGCGTCGTCGCCGGAGTACCGGGCAACACGGAGAAGACCACATCCGCCGTCGGCAGAAGCTCGTCGAGCTTGTCCATTGTGTAAAGCTCGTCAACGCAGTCGGGCTTGGCACTTGCACGGCGTTTCACACCTATCACATACGCGCCCATGGACTTGACTATACGCGCAAAATAGCATCCGATGTCGCCCAGACCCATCACAACCACACGTGCGCCCTCAATAGAGCTGACTGTGCCGTAATCCGTCCAGTTGTGCTTTTTCTGTGCGTCTCTGTAGAGGTGCAGCTTCTTTTGCAACATGAACATCATCGCCGCACCATGCTCCGCAACAGCCTGACTGTACGCACCCGTTGCATTGGTCAGCTTGGTGTTCTTTGCGAGAATGCCGGGCTTTACGTATCTGTCCGCTCCCGCAATATTGAGCTGTAAAAGCTCGAGCTTTTCGCATGCCTTTATCTTGTCCGGGTCGGGCATGCCGATTATGATATTGGCGTTAGCTATCTGCTCCTCGGTTGCGTCCTTCTCGGTTACATATACAAATTCGCAGCCCTCACCCGCTTTTTCAAGCTTCTCCTTGTGACGCGCCTCTGCCGGCAACAAGCACAATACTGTCTTCATACTGTTTCCTCCGTTTTTTTGTTTTTGCGATGCACTGATTAAGTCGGCAAGCGAAGTTTTATCGGTATCCTTCAAACGCCCTGCCGCGGTCTTCACTGCTTCTTATATGCCCAAAAGCCGCGCAGTCTTCAATATTGCGGCTTGAGTTTTTATATCAACTACCTCGCCGTCCATCACCTGCCGGACAAGCTCGGCAAGCGGCACGGTCTCAATATTCAAAAATTCGTCGTTATCCAGTTTTTGCTCGCCTTGGTGAAGTTCTTGGGCAAGATACATGCTTATTTTCTCCGTGCTGTACGCTACAGCAGGGAAAAAATCGCCCAAATACGTCCATTTTCCCGCAGTCAAACCGGTTTCCTCGTGTAGTTCGCGCTTTGCCGCGGAAAGTCTGTCCTCCTCCGCGTAATCGAGCTTTCCCGCCGGTATCTCGGTTATCACCATATTCAGCGGGTAGCGGAACTGCCGTTCCACATACACCTCACCCGCCTCCGTCACAGGCACGACGCACACCGCACCTAAGTGCCTGATATAATCCCGCCCGGATTCATTCCCGTTTGGCAGACGCACTCTGTCATGGTATACATGCAACAGCGGTCCGTGATACGTCTCCTCCCCGGATATGCGCGTTTCCTTCAGCTGCTCGAATTCCTTCTCGTTACCTGTCATTCTAATATCCTCTTTTTGAAAAATCGGAAGTGAATTAGTTCACTTCCGATTTTAACACATTTTCTTTGCTTATACAAGCTCGATGACTGCGGTTTCCGCTGCATCGCCGCGGCGAACGCCGACGCGGGTGATACGGGTGTAGCCGCCGTTGCGCTCCGCATACTTCGGGGCGATCTCATCGAATACCTTCTTCGCAACATCCTCGCGGGTGATGAAGGCGAGAGCCTGGCGATAGCTTGCCAGATCCTTTGCCT
>CAZBYU010000125.1:0-4737 GCA_964496235.1 uncultured Oscillospiraceae bacterium
ATCTTGAAGAGATATGTTTTGAGGACATATCTCAAGAACAAAAAGGAAGGTATGAATTATGAAATCAAGATTTTTGAAAAGGCTTTTGCCGATAGTTTTGATGATCATACTCGTTCTGTCCCTCCTGCCCGTCTTTAATCAGACGCCGGTAGCCGCGGCGAGCAAACCGCTCTCGCAGGGTCAGCAGAATATCATCAAGCGCGCAAGGCAGATGACAAACATTGCGTGGACTCCGCTCAAGAATATATTGAGCTGGAACAGCGCAAGTACTTTTTACGCAGGTACGACCTATTATGGTCTGCCCTACGGTCAGCCGGCATACGGCGGCTCTGCGGGACGCTACATTCCGTGGGCGGCAAGTCTTGACACATTTGCGGCTGCGGTAAAGAATGTTAACAGCTCGATGTATACGACAAGAGGCTATATTATGTACAGCTCTTACATATACTTCCCGTACTACTCAAACGACTGCTCTGCGTTCGTTTCATCGGCACTCAATATGCCCTCAAGAAAAACGACCGCAACGATCACGGGTTCAAACTGCTACGGCATCAGCTTTGGTTACTATAATTACAACAATATCGAGGTCGGTGACTTCTTCAACTCGAACAGCATAGGTCACGTCGTTCTCGTAACCGATGTTACACTTGACTCGAGCGGAAATGTAAACGGCGTCGAGATATCCGAGCAGACACCTCCTATCTGTAAGATCACTCGCTACGGAAGCGGCGGAAGTGCGTCTCTTTACGACCTCGCGTACAAATACAGAAATTACGGCCTCTACCGTTACAGCCTCCGCGACAGCGTTACATATACTCACAGCGTGCTATACCGCTCGAGGGAGATTCCTGCTCTTATTGCGGCATAGGCGAGCCCACCACTCCGACAACGATTGCAGACGGAGCATACACGATCTCGCCTGCAGGAAGCAGTAATTACAAGGTCGATTTAGCAAGCTACTCGACAGACAACGGAGTAGAGACGACGCTTTGGGCAACATCGCACGAGTTCAATCAGAAATATGTTTTCCAAAAGGTCGAGGGCAAGGATTATTATACGATCAGGAACCTGTATTCTAACAAGTATCTCGAGATCATGAAAATGGGTACAGAAGGAGAATATAAGGTAAAGCAGTGCTCGTATACGGGAGCGGATTGCCAGATGTGGTATCTGTACGATGCGGGAAGTGGCTATTATTTCATGAAGAATAAGGCGACAGGTCTTTATGTAGACCTTGCCAACGGAACGCTCGCAAACGGAACAGAGATACGAAATTGGGAATTTAACGGATCGATAGCGCAAAAATGGGCACTGTCGCCGACCGAAACTCTGCTTGACGGAGTATATACGGTAAGATGTTCGGCAGATACGAGCCTTGGTTGGATGATCAAGGACGGAAGTCTTGACAATCTCGCACAGCTCGTTGTCGGAACGACCGAACAGAAATTCGTCATAACGCACGAAGCAGATAACTATTATAATATACGCGTACTCGACTCGGGCAAGATGATCGATGTCAATCAAGCATCGGCAGACCCCGATGTCACACTGCAACAGTATGATAACCTCTCCAACGACGCTCAGAAATGGCTCATCATGCCCAATGAGGACGGAACATATACGTTCGTAAGTAAGTGCGCATGGCTGAACATCGACTGGGAAAACGGAACAGGCGAGAGACTTCGCACATGGTATGGAAATACCGCGCCTGCACAGAAGTGGGTGCTGAACCTCCAAAGTGTTGTCGATGACGGAACATATTTCATCGGAAGCAAGCTGAACCCTGCATACAGACTTAACGTGTCGGGGGCAAGCAGCGAAACCTCTGCGCCGGTCGTACTCGGCGCGGCAGACGGACGCACACATCAGCAGTGGAGATTCGAGAAACAGGGTGACGGCACATATTGCATCACCAATGTCAACTCGGGCAAGAAGCTCGATGCATGCGAGGGCGGAAGAATGCCCGGAACCCTCCTTTCACAGTCGGATGGAAACGGCACGGCTCAGAAATTCAGCATAGTGCCCAATACCGACGGTTCGTTCAGCATAGTCAGCGCACATAACAGATTCTATGTAGACCTTTCAAACGGAACGCTCGCAGACGGAACGACTGTCAGCTGCTGGTGGGTCAACCATTCGCCTGCACAGAAGTGGATACTGCATAAAGCGGGTAACGCACTCGCAAACGGCGACTATACTATCGCATTCGCAAAGAATAACGGTTATATGATGACCGTTTCGAATAACGGAAAAGAAAACAGCACACCTATCGTGCTTTGGAGCAACAACGGCGGAGAGAATCAGAAATTCAGATTCACCTCGCTCGGAGGCGGAGTATATAAGATCATGTCGCTCAGCTCGGGAAAATATCTCGAAAATGCGGGCGGTGGAATGAGCAACGGAACGATACTTTGGCAGTATGCCTCGGTAGACGGAAACGGTCAGAAGTGGCTCATCCTTCAGAATACCGACAACTCGTGGGGCATATTCAGCGTTGAAAGCGGACTTGCGATCGACCTGAGCAGCGGCGTTGTCGAAAACGGAAGAACGATACAGCTCTGGAGCTACGATCTTACAAGCGTAAACCAGAAGTGGACACTCTCCTCGACAACTCATACACATAACTATACCGAAAAGGTAGTCCATCCGACACAGAGTGCTCCCGGATACGTTCTGCACTCCTGCGGATGCGGCAACAGCTACAAAACCGATACCGTAAGACCGGATAAGACCGTGCCTACCATCAGTGCGACCAACATCGGCGACATTACCTCGAAGGGCTTCACCGTATCCTTTAAGGTAACAGATAACTACATGGTCGGAGAGGTACTTGTAAAGATCCGTATCGGAACAAGCACAAATTACAGCTCGGTATCCTATACGGCAACCGAAAAGGACGGCGTATATACGGTCAAGGTTCTCACCTCCGATCATAATTTGAGCACGGGCAAGTATACGGTAGATATTATCGCTACCGATATGTCGGGCAACAAGAAGGTAACGAGCGTAGAGGTCGATGTACCCGCCATCGATGATGGAATGGTACAGAGCGGAAAGATCTTCGCAGGTGTATTCTCCTTTGTCAACATGGCAAACGGAAACTTCGCTATCGGAGTAAACGGCGATTCGCTTAACTCGGGAGCACGTACAAGCATGACCGCACGCGTTGCGGATAAGAACAGCCAGCTTTGGAACATCACACCTGCAGGAGACGGATATTATGAGATCGGCAATATAAGATCGTTCATGTATCTTGCAACCGAGAACTCGGGCACGGCAGGCGGAACAAATGTCGTACAGGAGACCTATACGGGTAATGACAGTCAGCTTTGGAAGGCTGTCGAGAACTCTGACGGAACATACAGCTTCATCAATAAGGCAAGCGGACACGCACTCGATATGACGGGAGCGGGACAGCCCAAGGAAGGCACGAACATTCAGATCTGTGCTGTCAATTCGACAAGCGCACAGAGATGGTATCTCGTAAAGTATGCCGCACTCGAAGAGGGCACATACAGAATAGCTACACGCGATAACGTCAACATGAACATCGAGGTCGGCAATTCTGATACGACCGACGGAGCAAATGTACAGGTATGGGAGAATAACGGTGCGAACTGCACGAAGTGGGTATTCACCGTAGATGAAAACTGCCTGTATACCATAACCAACCTCAACTCGGGCAAGGTTATGGAGGCTGCAAACGAGGGAACGGCTGCAGGTACGAATGTACAGCAGAACACCTCGAATGGAAAGCTCTCGCAGAAGTGGATAGCTATTCCGAACAAAGACGGAAGCTTCTCCTTCTTCAATGCGCATAACGGACTTGCACTCGATCTCGCAGGCGGCGGAGCACCGACACTGGGACAGAACATCCATTGTTGGACATATAACGGAGCCGCACCTCAGAAGTGGTACATGGCCGGCAAGACTATAGCCGAGGGTGAGTACACGATCGCATGCTATGATGACACAGGCATGGTTGTCGAGGTCAAGGGAGCCGAGGCAAGCAATAACGGCGGAAACGTACAGGTCTGGGAGGCAAACGGAGCCGCAGTGCAGAGATGGAAGTTCACATACGACGCAACCTACGGCTACTATAGACTTACCAACTGCTACTCGGACAAGTCGATGGATATGGCAAACGGCGGAACGGAACCCGGAACGAATGTCATTCAGCATGATGCCAATAACGATTACAACGGCTGGCATCAGGAGTGGCTTGTCGTTAAGAACGGCGACGGATCCTACTCCCTTATTGGTGCACTCAATGGATTGGCACTCGATCGCTCCGAGGGCGGCACACCTTACATGGGTCAGAATATCCAACTCTGGACCTACATCGGCGGCGCTCCTCAAAAGTGGATCATTAAGTAATATAACCGAACAATCATAAAGATGACCGTCGGCAAAGCGGTCAGGTGCCGCTTTGCCGACGTGCTTTCATGAAAGGATACGCTCAAAATGAAAAAGAAATTTCTGAGAAAGGCTTTGATTCTCGTCATGTCGCTTATTCTTACTGCCGCATGCATTCCGCTTTTCGCGAATAAATCAGAGGCGGCAAACGGTTATGACAGAGGCTACGTCGGCGGCTCGGCGGGCGACGGAAAGGTCTATGCGTACGGCCTTGACGTTTCGGCATGGCAGGGCTCGAGCCTCAATTTTAAGAATCTGAAAAATGCGGGTTATAATTTCGTCATTCTTCGTTGCGGAACGACCAAGGGCAAGGATACCTGC
>CAZBYU010000126.1:0-4726 GCA_964496235.1 uncultured Oscillospiraceae bacterium
TCTTTATCCCACAACCCTGTTTTCGCGGGTTGCCCACTCCGGGCAACCCGCGCTTTTTTATCTCCTTTTTTTTAATCCAAACGGCGCGTATATCACGCACCAGACGATGATCAGTAGCGGGATGTATCCCAAAATGTAGCCCGGACGCCCCAAGGGTGAGAACCACTCCAGCGGAGAGCCGGGTGCGGGAGAGTTGAGGAACATATAATTTGTTCCCGTGATGCGGTCGAAAACAAAAATTGGCACGGCAACAGCAAAGAGAATGCCGAGCATGAACGGGGCGCGGCGAAAGTCCGGAGTGATATCCCCACCAACAGCGAGCATTATTGGGTATGACACGAGAAAAATGTGCAGAAGAAAGGATGATGCGGACAGAAAACTCGCAGGCGGGTATGCACACCAATCGGGAAAAACAAGCGCACATATTCCTCCCGGCATGCCGAACGCATACAGTAGCTGCCCCGCAAGCTCACCGCCGAAGAGAGAGTGGTATGCCGCAAGATACACCGACATTGTACACAGATGTAGCGGTAGCCGACCTATGTCGTATTCACCCGCCGCGATGAAAAGCGCGGTTCGCAAAAGCTCCACCACCAGCGGCAAAAAAGCCGCAGTGGGACGTAGTATAGCCCTACCTCGCGTAGAGAGGTGTGAGTATACCGAGCAGAGAAGTAGGCATAACACCGCGCCTGCAATAAGCCATGCGACATGATATACGGAAAAGCGCGTTATCCCCGTTGCGGAGCTTAACGCGGCAGACACATCGAAAAAATCCTTCATTCGCATATTGTATGCACACTGCTTTATATCTATGCCGAATAGCAAAGTTTTTATGACTTCTTCCGCAAAATTCATTGACAATTTACATGATTCCTGTATAATACAAATGTGAACAAAGTGTGATAGAGGTGCAATCTTCAAGAGTAACCCGGTTGTCGGCGCGGAAACACCGCGGGTGAAAGGGAACGGTTGCCGAAGGACGGTGTGTGTTTCCGTGCCGCCGCTCCTGGGACGCGGGAGAATATCCCGCGAACTGTCACTCCGTTCTGCGCGGGGTGGAGAGCTGTCAGGACATATTTTCAGGTAAAAATGTCACGGACGGTTTTCGCTGTTCGTGGTTTTTTCGGCGCATTTTTCAATTCATATTTGGAGGTACAGTTATGTACGGAACCTTTTGGGCACTTGTGCCGCCTCTCGTGGCCATAGTCCTTGCCCTCATTATTAAAGAGGCGTATTCCGCCCTGTTTATCGGCGTTGTCATCGGTGCTATGTTTTGCGCCAATTTCGCGCCTATCGGAACATTGGATATCACACTTAACGACGGTCTCATCGCCGCAATATCCGACAATGCCGGCATCTATCTCTTCCTCGTGCTTCTGGGTATAATCGTTGCCCTTGTCAACGCCTCCGGCGGCTCGGCGGCATTTGGGCGTTGGGCGGAGAAAAACATCAAGACTCGCGTCGGCGCGGCATTGGCGACCTTTGTCCTCGGCGTTCTGATTTTTATTGATGACTATTTCAACTGTCTCACGGTCGGCTCTGTCATGCGTCCTGTGACCGACGGACACAAGATCTCCCGCGCCAAGCTCGCTTACCTCATTGATGCAACGGCCGCACCTATTTGCATGATCGCGCCTATCTCATCTTGGGCGGCGGCGGTCTCCGGCGTTGCGTCCGACCTTGATATCGGCGTTTCCGGGATTGAGCTTTTTGTCATGGCGATTCCTTACAACTTCTATTCTCTCCTGACCTTCGTATTCATCATAGCCATCACTGTCATGAAGTTTGACTTCGGTCCGATGCGTCTGCATGAGATGAATGCCCAGCTCAACGGTCAGCTCGGCGCACTTGAAAGCGAAGAGGCGGCAACCGCCGCCAATCCCAAGGGTCGCGTAATTGACCTTATTCTCCCTGTCCTCGTTCTCATCGTCTCTTGCACCATAGGCATGGTCTACGTCGGCGGCTTCTTCGGAGTAGACGCTTGGGGCGGCACGGAATGCGCCGGTGACTTTATCGCCGCGTTCGGCAACACCGATGCCTTCATCGGTCTGCCTTGGGGCGGTATCATCTCCCTCGTCTTTATCGTCATTTACATGCTTGCCCGCCGCCTCATGAGCTTCAAAGAAGCCATGGAGTGTGTACCCAAGGGCTTTATCGCAATGGTTCCCCCGATAATCATTCTCACTATGGCAGTCTCCCTCAAGACCATGACCACAAACCTCGGCGCGGCGGAGTATGTACACGATGTGATGATGGGTGCGTCGCAGAGCCTTTACAGCATGCTTCCCGCTGTGATTTTCGTCGTGGCATGCATTCTTGCCTTTGCCTCCGGCACCTCGTGGGGTACTTTCGGCATTCTCATCCCGATTGTCACTGCCATATTCCCCGCCGACAGCAAACTCCTCATCATCGGTATCTCCGCCTGCTGCGCCGGTGCTGTCTGCGGCGATCACTGCTCCCCCATTTCCGACACTACTATCATGGCATCTGCCGGCGCACAGACCAACCACCTCGAACATGTAAGCACACAGTTGCCCTATGCTATTGCCGTCGCGGCATTGAGCTTCGTGACCTATGTTCTCGCGGGCTTCGTGCAGAATGCGGTTATCTGCCTCGCCTTCGGCACGGTACTGACTGTCGGCGTCCTCTTTGTGCTTCGCGCGTATTACAATAAGAAGGAAGCGTAAGCACAAAGTTGTAATTTGTTATGTGTTAATAGCTAAGAAAGGAGGGTTTTCCCTCCTTTTTTAGCGCGGACTGGAGAAACTACATGGAAACCCTACGCAGAAATATATATGAGGCGCGGCTTTATGCTGTCGCACTTGGTAAGTGGCTGGCATTGGCGGCGGTTACGGGAGTAGCCTGTGGGCTTATCGGCTCTTGCTTTGCCATTGCTGTCAGCCATGCCACAATGCTTCGTGAGCAAAACACGTGGCTTATCTGGCTTTTGCCGCTTGCGGGCGTGTGCATCGCGCTTGTATACCGCCTCATGCGTACCGAGGGGCAGGGTACGGATAATATAATAGATGCCGTCCACCTCGGAAAACCCGTTTCGGCAAAGCTTTTGCCCAGTATATTTATCGGCACGGTGCTTACTCATCTTTGCGGCGGCTCTGCCGGGCGTGAGGGTGCGGCATTGCAAATGGGCGGAACGATAGGCTATTGGGCATCGCGCCTTTTGCGTCTTGATGACCGTGACCGCCGCACGGCTACGCTCTGCGGCATGGCGGCACTTTTCTCCGCGCTTTTCGGAACTCCGCTTGCCGCGACCATGTTTGCTATCATGGCTATCAGCGTGGGTGAGCTTTACCATGCGGCGTTTATCCCGGCGTTCACTGCATCTCTTGTGGCGTATGGCATATCAATATGGCTCGGAGTTGAGCCTGTACGCTTCGCAATTGCACTTCCTGCACTGGAAGCGTCTCTTCTTGTGCGTGTGGCGGCACTTGCGGCACTGTGCGGGTGGGTGTCGTCGGCTTTCTGCGCTGTGCTTCATGTAGCGGAGCGGCATGCGAAAAAGCATCTGCCTAACGCATATTTACGTGCGGCACTTGGCGGCGCGGCGATAATCGCACTCACTATGCTTGTCGGGTCAACGGATTATAACGGCGCGGGAATGAGCGTGATAACCGCCGCTGTTGAGCGCGGACAGGTACGCCCCGAGGCGTTCGCACTAAAGATACTCTTTACTGCCGTAACGCTTGCCGCAGGCTTCAAGGGCGGCGAGGTTGTGCCGTGCTTTTTCATCGGCGCGACCTTCGGCTGTGCGGTTGCCCCGCTTTTAGGTCTGCCGCCGGAGTTCGGTGCGGCGTTGGGGCTGGTGTGCGTGTTCTGCGGGGCGACGAATTGCCCTGTTGCGTCCACGTTTTTGTCAATTGAGCTGTTCGGTGGCGGGGGATTGCTGTATTTCGCGCTTGCCTGCGGGGTGAGCTATATGCTCTCCGGTTACAGCGGGCTTTATTCCAGCCAGACTATACTCTATTCCAAACTGAAAGCGCAATATATCAATGTCCATACAAATGCCCACCACGCCGCCGACGCAAACGAAACCCACCCCGACAAAAACGGTAGCGTAAGGGATTGAAGAGGTGGAAAAAACACATTATCAGCTGACAGGATACACAATGTCAGCTGGTAATGTCTGGCTGCTTGGAAATCTTGGCTTGTTATTCATTGACTTTCAGCAGAAAGCATATGCGGTTTAATATAATGGGGATGAGTGCAAATGCCAGTTTTTCTGTGCCGGACACAGGCAGTTTTTCAAGTATCATGACGCAAAACAGCGTCACACGAAAAAACGCCAAACAGGAAGAAGACACATCTTTCAACATTCTGAGTCCAGCTGTAATGCGGGAACAGTTTTTGCTTGTGATCTTATGCAACTGTGACAGATTTCAAAAAACTCAATACTTGTATCAGTTAAAGGCATGGTATAGCCAATAAACTGTCCAGCGGCATCAAAGAGAACATTACTGGAGCATGCAAGTGTAAGGATACGGGTTCCTGCGGCATCATATAAATTGGGTATATGGTGAAAACATGCTTTTGCATAATGAAACAATAATGGCAAAAGAGAACAGCGGTATAAAACACATTTTTCTGTGATTTATACCGCTGATATTGTCTATATGTACAAGAAAGCTGTCAAAGGGAAGCTGAGTCGCATAGGAGGCTTGCTTACGCCCCTCACTCGCCGGAGCAGAACTTGCTTTCGTCGTCGGACCAG
>CAZBYU010000127.1:0-4706 GCA_964496235.1 uncultured Oscillospiraceae bacterium
TCAATCTGAATTTACGATATTTCTTACCCATACGCCTTTTTTCATCAGTGCTATGCCGATGACGCACTTAATGAAGTCGAGGGCGTTGACGAGGAAATACACCGTCACGATGGGCAGAGCCGTGAAATGCGACAGGCAGTACGCCGCCGGGACGGACACGACCCACGAAAAGCAACTGTCAAACAAGAACGTGATGAGCGTCTTGCCGCCGGAGCGTATGGTGAAGTAGGCATTGTTGGCAATGCCGTACAGCGGCATGCATACCGCCGCGACGCATATAAGCTCGGTGGCAAGGTTGCGTATGCTCTCCTCCGTGTTGTAGATGAGAGGAACTATCGGCGCACACACGGCAAGAAGTATGCCCATGAAGACACAGCTTGCAATGCTCAGCACCAGCATGCGCCATGCCGTGCGCCGCGCATTTGTCAGCTCATTCGCACCAAGCTCCTGACCGACAACTATAGCCGTTGCATTGCCGAGAGACAAGAACGCACCGTTGAAGATCTGAGACACTGTCGAGCAGATGTTCATCGCCGCAACGACCTGAATACCGCGCACGGAGTAGCACTGCAACAGCACTGCAACGCCTGAACCCCACATAAGTTCATTTGCCAACAGCGGCAATGACTTGGACATTATATTCTTCGTAAGCTCCAGCGGAATGGAAAAGCCGCGCAAAACCCCTCGGAAGAACGGATAAAGCTCAATGTTTTTACGAACGCTGACAAGGATTATGCCAAGCTCCACAAAGCGCGAGAGTACCGTTGCGATCGCCGCGCCTGCCACGCCAAGCTTCGGGAAGCCGCAAAGACCGAATATGAGCAGAGAGTTGAAAACGAGGTTTACGAATATTGCCGCCATGCTCGCCTTCATCGGCAAAACGGTCTGCCCGCTCTCACGCAGAGTGCCGGCGAGACACTGGGAAATCGCAAACGGGATAAGCCCCACCGCCATAATACGCAGATACTCCTCCGCGTAGCCTAGTGTCGCCGCGGCATCGGCGGGAGAGGTGTCGGCGGCGATATAGCCTTTTATAAGCTGTGTGCCGAACGCGGCGAAGATGCCATAGGCGACAAGCACGATAGCCGACACGACAAGGAGCTTAAAGCGCAGAGTGTGCCGCACACCGTCCATATCTCCGCGCCCGAAAAACTGCGCCCCGTATATCCCCGCGCCGGCGGTACTGCCCCATACGGCGAGGTTGAAAACAAAGATGAGCTGGCTTACTATTGCCACGCCGCTCATCGGCAGTGTCCCCACCTGACCCACCATGACATTGTCAAGCAGGTTTACAACGTTAGTCAGCGTGTTCTGCACAATAATCGGCAGAACCACCGCCAGCACATGCTTATAAAACGCGCGGTCACCCAGGACGCATTCGCGCACGGTCAGCTTTTCGGAGTTTTCCATGTCGGTAATATCCTCGTAAGTGTCAAATAAAACTTCAATAATAATTGGTATGTGTGATTCAGGATATTATAAGGGTTTCGCGAGACAATGTCAACACTCGGATAAGCCGACGAGCCGTGCTGTCGCTCACCCCGTCTCGCTTTGCGCGATCTCAGTCACAGACACCTCGTATGCCGTTTTTTCAACAGCTCCGTCGTCGGTGAGCTTTATGTATTTCCTGCTTTGCAGTCTCCCTGTGAGTGTCACGCGCGTACCCACCGTCCACTCTGCACTCTGACGCGCCGTTATGCCCCAGCATATGCAAGGGAGATAGTCCGACCGACCATAATGACGGTTCACCGCCAGCATAAGGTCGCAAATGTCGCGCCCCATGGGCGTACAGCGCAGATTCGGCTCTTTGCACAGTGTTCCCGCGAGGGTCACAGTGTTTTCATCCGGCTCGTCCGAGAGATAAAGCCGGCGGGCAAACACGGTTATCACAAGCCTTGCACCCTCGCCGTGTCTGTTGTTGAACGTCCGCACCTCACCCTCAACACATACGTGTGCATGCTCTTCAACCTCCACGGCGGTCAACAGCTCCGGACGCGCAATGACGTTTATCACGTCGCCATTGCCGGATAAACGCATGACCTCCAGAGGAAAAGTATAAAACTCCTGCCCTCGGCTGGTATGCGAGTATACGGGTCGATCCGCCATCGCTCCGCATAGCCTTATGTAATTGCTCGGGGATATCATGTCCATGTGCATTGCCGTCCTTTTCGTGTAATTATCATGTTAGAATCTATTCGCATTCGGCACTTGAATATGACACGCGAAAAGGATATAATGGACACGACATTACGAGCAAGGAGAGCCTCAAAATGGATATTAAGGATATACTCAAAACCTGTGACCATACCCTACTGCGTGTGGACTGCACCTCTGCGGAGATTCGCGCCCTTTGCGACCAGGCGATAAGATATAACTGTGCAAGCGTGTGCATTCCGCCCTGCCATGTGGCGGGAGCAAAGCGTTATGTAGGCGATAAGCTCGCCATCTGCACGGTTATCGGCTTCCCCAACGGATACATGACCACCGCCGCCAAGGCGTATGAGGCCGAGGATGCCGTCAACAACGGCGCGGACGAGATAGACATGGTAATAAATCTCTCTATGGTCAAGGACGGTTGCTGGGAGGCAGTCGCAAAGGACATTTCCTCCGTGCGTGAAGCCACTCGCGGTCATATTCTGAAGGTCATTATCGAGTGTTGCCTTCTAACAGAGGAAGAAAAGGTGAAAATGTGCGAGATAGTGTCTGCCTGCGGTGCGGATTACATCAAGACTTCCACCGGCTTTTCCAAGGGCGGTGCGACACGCGAGGATGTCACGCTCATGCGCACCAATTGCCCCACGACCGTCAAGGTCAAGGCCGCCGGCGGCATATCCAGCCTTGCCGACGCGGAAGACTTTCTCGCCCTCGGTGCAGATCGCCTCGGCACAAGCCGCATAGTCAAGCTTGCCATGGAGCAGGAGAAGGCGGACGGCGCACCGAACGAGAATTATTGATTGTCTGTCTGCTCGCCGCCGATTGCGTCGAACACGCGCCTGATTTTGCCGCACAGCCATAACCCCGGCACGCTCAGCAACAGCCATAAAAGCGTAAAGCGCGGGCATATCTGACCCATAAGATCGAGACGCTGTGCCGAGTAATCCCATACGTGAAGACCGAGCCACAGGTTCACGACGCATCCTGTGACAAATTCCACGGTGGTTATCACCACGGCACTGACCACGCACTTTTTCGCCAAGCTCAGCTCCGCGTGTGAAATGATGTACATCAGGGTAAAACAAAACCCACCGCAAATGAGCATCGTATAGTGCGTCCATGACCGCCATATAAGCTCCAACAGCCCGTACATCAACCCGCCTATGGCAAAAACCGTGATGTATTCCACCATGCCGCATTTCACTCCGTCCGTTGTCTTAATGACAATAGCATTTCCCCTATGTCGGCGTTTTATCACGCGGCGAAAATATGTTTTTTACGAGGAGAGACGATGGAAAGCTCCGGCACACTTAACGTTGTCAACAAGTACCGTTCACCGCTCATGGGCTTTGCCGCCCTGTGGATACTCTTTTTTCACATGTGGCAACCACTTTTCACCGCAGAGGACTCTACCGTCCTTTTCTATGTGGAAAACGTGGTAAAGCGTCTCGGCTTCGAGGGCGTTGATATCTTTTTCCTGCTCTCCGGCATGGGTATGACCTACGCCA
This sequence comes from uncultured Oscillospiraceae bacterium, assembly GCA_964496235.1. Taxonomy (GTDB): domain Bacteria; phylum Bacillota; class Clostridia; order Oscillospirales; family Oscillospiraceae; genus Limivicinus. The sequence continues at coordinate 3,663 of CAZBYU010000127.1, forward strand.
TCGGAAAGCACAGTCTGAAAGAGTATTACTACCGCCGCTTTAAACGCCTTGCTCTGCCGTTTTTGGCTGTTGTGTCAATACGCGCTGTGATAGAGCATTGGGGCTTTCCGGGCTTCATATCGGTCGTTACCGGGATGAACTTCCTGTTTGGCGACATGTACCTATGCCTGTGGTTTGTTACCGGCATAGCCATCATATATCTGCTTTTTCCTCTCTATTGGAGTGTCTTTTCTCATTCGCGCTCGAAGCTGCTGTTCACGGCATTGGTTATCGCTATCTGGTATGCACTGTCATTGGCACTTATCGGCACAATGCGCGACGATATGTACGGATTTACGAACCGTTTGCCCATATTCTTCACAGGTGTGTACTTCGGCTATTGCGCGCATAACGGAGGCTTGAAGGTTTCCGGGCGCGTCGGCTTATGCATAGCCGCAGGACTCACGGCGGTCGGCTTGGTGTTGAGCTTTATGTGCAACTTCCGGGAGCTTGAATTCTTTCTGCCGGAATCTAACTGCTGCCTGCCGGATTATCTCACCGCACTGGGCTTTTGTGTCCTGATAACCGAGCTTTTCGGGTTGATTGACGGAGCAGGTGCGTTCGGACACGGTGTCGTGAAGCTGTTTTCGTTTTTCGGCGGGATAAGTCTGGAGTTCTACTGTGTTCAGGAATTTCTCGGCGGAAAGACCGTAAACGCACTCACAGGAAAGGTTCCCATCTTGGTGGTGAATCTCGCTGTGCTGGCTGTCGTCACGCTCTCGGCATGGCTTTTAAGCCGCGCGAACACGCTGTTGTGGCGCGGTGTGGACTCCCTGCGCCGGGGAAAGCAAAAAGAAACCGCATAAAAACTTTCCCAAAGCCCTTGACAAGTGCGGCGCGTTCGCTTATAATAGCAGAGCTGAAAAACAAAGAAGGTATGGTATCCGCCAGCCTCACCCGGCAGCACAAGGCTCGTCGAGGTCAATAGGGACGCACCGATCACGCTTGGTCGGAGAATGTGTTTTTACGCGCGGATGCTGTGCATCCGCGCTTTTTGCAGTTATT
>CAZBYU010000128.1:0-4693 GCA_964496235.1 uncultured Oscillospiraceae bacterium
GTTTATTATTGTAGATTAACGCGCCGCAGTTGTCAACCGCATAAGTTTTATGCTATAATATAAAATTGAAGTATTATGTAAAGCGAGGTGAGGGCATGGAGCTTTTAAGCCTATACGCGATAACAACGGCGAAATACGCGCTGATAATACTGTCGGCGGCGATAATAGTACGGTGCATACGCTCCATGCTCAGCGAGCGGTACGAGCCGGAGCTGTGGGGCTATCTGCGGCGAGGACGGGAGGACATGCCTATACTCCACTGGGAAAACAGCATCGGTCGCTCACGCTTTTCCGATATACGCATAGATGTACCCGCCGTCAGCCGAGTTCATGCGATTTTGACGCGCTCGGACAAGGGCGTTTGGCGGCTGTATGACATTTTCTCCAAGGGTGGAGTATGGGTGAACGGCGTAAAGGTGGGCGAAAACGGCGTTGAGGTGAGAAACGGAGACGTTTTGAATCTCGCGGGCGTGGTGTGCCGCTTTCTCCCGGTGAATAGCGAACAGCGCGAGGCACTGGAGGAATACCGCACAAGACCCGGACAGACCGTCTCCCCCGCAATAACGCTGTTGGAGCTGACGCTGTTTGAGGCGTTTTTGATGCTGGAACATGTTTTCACTGCCGAGAGCGGCTTTGTCGGGGATATCGCCCTCGCCTTTTCGGGGCTGATGTGCGTCCAGTGGCTGTGCTACTACGCGATGCGTTTCATCGGTCGAAGCGGCTTTGAGGTGGAGACGCTGGCATTCTATTTAAGCGCACTTGGCATGTCGGTTGCCGCGTCCGGCACACCGGAGGATATGTTCAGGCAACTTTTGCTGACCATGGTGGGTGTAGTGCTGTTTGTCATCAACGGCTGGTGGCTACGCAACCTGCGTCGCACGGCGGCAATGAGAATCCCCGTGGCGGTGTTGGCTATCGCGCTTTTGGGCGTAAACGTGATGACAAGCGATGCGGTTTTCGGTGCGCGTAACTGGCTGGAGGTCGGTGGATACTCGTTTCAGCCGTCGGAATTTGTGAAGGCTCTGTATATCTATGTAGGTGCGTCCACGCTCGATAGGCTCTACCGCACGCGAAACCTTTATACCTTCATCGGCTTTTCCGCCGCGTGTGTCATTGCTCTCGCCCTGATCGGTGACTTCGGCACGGCTCTTATATTCTTCGTCAGCTTTCTTATAATCTCATTCATGCGCTCGGGGTCAATTGCCACGGTGCTGCTCGCCGTGTCCGGCGCAGGGCTGGCGGGGTTTCTGGCAGTGTCCGTAAAGCCGTACATCGCGCAACGCTTTGCAACCTGGGGTCACGTGTGGGAGGATATATACGACAAGGGCTATCAGCAGACCCGTGCCATGTCCGCCGCCGCGTCCGGCGGTCTCTTCGGCAAGGGTGCGGGTAACGGCTGGCTCAAGGATATTTTCGCGGCGAACACCGACATGGTGTTTGCCATGATATGCGAGGAACTGGGGCTGATAATCGGGCTGTGCATGGTGCTTGCGGTGCTTACGCTCGCGTTTTTCGCGGTACGTTCGGCGCGGCAGGGGCGTTCGGCATACCATGCGATCGCCGCATGCGCGGCGATGAGCATGCTTCTGGTTCAGCTGGGGCTTAACGTGTTCGGCTCGCTTGACATTCTGCCGTTCACCGGGGTGACGTTTCCGTTCGTATCACGCGGCGGCTCGTCACTGTTATCTTGCTGGATGATGATGGCGTATATCAAGAGCGCGGACAACCGGCGCAGTGCAAGCTTCGCCGTCAATGCCGTGAAGCGCATTGACGATGATGAAGACGAATTCGACGAGTTTGACGAATACTTTGCGGAGGATGACGAATGAGAAGAATCACAAATCGCGCCGTCTCCGTGTTGCTTATCGCCGCACTGGTGATATGCGGAATGGTGGTATACGTTCTGCGCTATGTCGACCATGGGCAAGACTGGGCTCTCTACTTTTCCCGTGCAAACTCCGGCTCAACAGGTCAGATATACGACCGACGCGGCACAAGCCTTGCCTATTTCAGCGGATATGAAAACCTCTTCGCCCCGGACGAATGGACGCGCGAGGCAAACTACCACGTCACAGGCGATTACTGGGGCAGAACCGGCACCGGTGTTCTGTCGAACTTCTGGAACGATATGCAGGGCTTTGACCTTATAACAGGCACGACCCAGGCAGAACACAGCGCACTCGCGCTCAACATAGATGCGGAGCTTAATAAGCTAATTTACGCGCGGCTTTGTCGGCTTTACAAGCCCACGAACGAAACCGCAGAGACGCGGTACGATGAAAACGGCAACGCAATAACCGCAGAGCGTGAGGTGTATAACGCGGCAGTGCTGGTATGCAATTATCGCACGGGTGAGCTTTTGGGTATGGTGTCCATGCCGTCGGTCGACCCTCTGGACGCAGAGGGCGAGGTCGCCGAAGGGGCGTACATCAACCGCTGTCTCTCGGCAAGCTTCGTGCCGGGGTCTGTATTCAAGCTCGTCACGGCCTCCGCCGCGATTGAGAGCATACCCACGCTAAAATCAGAAAGCTTTTTCTGCGAAGGCAGGGTCGAGATTGCCGGAGTGCCGATAACATGCAAAACGGCGCACGGCGAGCAGACCTTTGAGCAGGCTCTTGCCAACTCCTGCAACTGCACCTTTGCACAGCTGGCTGTGCGCGTCGGGCAGAACACCATGGCAGAGTACGCGCGTATCTACGGCTTTTTGGATAAGCAGAGTCTTGACGGCATCACCACCATCGCCGGAAACTACCCCACTGAATTTGTGGGTGACCCCGAGACCGGCTGGTCGGGCATAGGGCAATCGACAGACCTTGTATGCCCATACTCCATGCTTCGCTTCGTGTGCGCCGTGGCAAACGGCGGCATACTCATTGAGCCGAAGCTTATAAACGACGGCAGTGCGCCGGTGTACGAACGCTTCATGAACGGCGGCACAGCGGATTATCTAAAGCAGCTTATGAGCTACACCGCGGAGTCCGCATATGACGCGGAGCATAACTTTCCCGGGCTTAAAATATGCGCCAAGACCGGCACAGCCGAGATAGGTGACGGCACGTCGAACGCATGGTTTGTCGGCTTTCTCGACGACGAGGAACACCCCTACGCCTTTGTCACCATGATAGAGCGCGGCGGAGGCGGCTTGACGACGGCGGGTAGCGTGACAAATAAGTATTTGCAGGATTACATGGATTTTTTGAACGGCAAGGAGTGATTCCTTAAAATGATAGACGTATCGGTAAGCTCGCTGGTAAAGTCCTTTGAGATAGGCAGCAACGTTCTCGACGGGCTGAGCTTTTCCGTCAACACCGGCGAGCGCGTAGGCATACTCGGTCACAACGGTTGCGGCAAGACCACGCTTTTTCGCATACTCGTGGGCGAGATTGATTTCGACGAGGGCGAGATAATGACCGCGTCCGGCAAACGGCTTGGGCTTATCTCGCAGATTCCTGTCTACCCCGAGGAGTGGACGGTGGAGGACGTACTGCGCGACGCGCACAGGCATATTGACGATATCTCACGCCGCATCGACACGATTACCACCGAGATGGAACACGACAGCTCGCCCGCTCTTTTGAGCGAATATGACCGACTGAGCGAAGAGTTCCGACGCCTCGGCGGGTACGACACGGAGATTGACCGAAACCGCGTCGCAAACGGTTTGGACATTCCCCGCGCAATGCGCGAACAGCTTTTCTCCTCACTCTCCGGCGGCGAGAAAACACGCGTCAACCTCGCCCGGCTTATTCTGGAGGACACGGATATTCTTCTCCTCGACGAGCCGACTAACCACCTCGACCTACACGCGACCGAGTGGCTGGAGAACTATCTTCTGCACTTCAAGGGCACGGTGCTGGTAATAAGCCATGACAGATGGTTTCTCGACAAGGTGGTGGAGCGTTGTATTGAGATAAACGAGGGCAAGGCGGAGCTTTACTCAGGCAATTACAGCTTTTACGTGACCGAGCGTCAGCGTCGCTTTGATGAAAAGTTGAAAAAGTATGAAAAGGATCAAGCAAAGATCGAACAGCTCACCCGCGCGGCAGAGCAGATGCACCTGTGGGCATTCATGGGTATGGACAAGCTGCATAAGCGTGCTTTTTCCATGGAAAAGCGCATAGAAAAGCTATCCCGCAGTGAAAAGCCCACCGAACAGCGCAAGCTGAACGTGCGCTTCAAGGAGCGGGAATTCAACGGTGATGAGGTTCTCGCGGCGGAAGATGTGAGTAAGGGCTTCGGCGAGAGGACACTTTTCGATAAGCTCGATCTGCTCATAGAGGGCGGCGAGCGCGTGGCTCTCATCGGAGATAACGGCACCGGTAAATCCACGCTTGTAAAGCTCATAATGGGCGAGGAGAAGCCCGACAGCGGTTATCTCGCTCTAGGTCCGGCAGTACGCGCGGCGTATCTGCCGCAGATGGTGTCGTTTGCGAACAACGAGCGCAGTGCGCTTGACACCATGCTGTATGACTGCCGCTGTCAGCCGCAGGAGGCGCGTGACCGCCTTGCCGCGTTCGGCTTTCGCGGGGAGAGCGTTTTCACCCCCGTGGGTACTCTCTCCGGCGGCGAAAAGAGCCGACTGCGCCTGTGCATGCTCATGGGCGGTGACATAAACTTTCTCATTCTCGACGAGCCTACTAACCATCTTGACATTGCAAGCCGCGAGTGGATGGAGGACGCGCTGAGCGATTAT
>CAZBYU010000129.1:0-4691 GCA_964496235.1 uncultured Oscillospiraceae bacterium
GGATAGAGCATATAGATAAAAGGTATCTGCCCATGCTCAATGGCGTGATAACTCAGCTTCTCGCCTTGAATTCCGACGGCGAGAAAGGGGAAGAATAAGCTCTTCCTTTGAATATGCATACAAAATGGAGGGAAATCGCGGTGTATCACCCGATTTTTACGTCTGAATGGAGCGGGAGTGGGGGAACATGACCGTGGCTCTTGAAATTGCTGTCGGTGCGTGGTATAATACATTGAAATTCTGCGAACACGCACAGAAAGGCGGGTGCAGTGACAAGTGAGAAAAAAGACATTGTGGATCATCACAATGGCGTTTCTTTGCCTTGTTTTATATACTATCGTTATCTCTCGCATGAATCGCCAGACCAATGTCATCTTCGGCGGCGTTGACGGGGCGTATGTCAGCTCCGACAGTGTTACGTTTGTCGACCCCAATGCCGTTGAGGAGACACCCGAGCCGACGGAAGACATTTGGCCCGACATCGACATAAACCAGGACATCTTTTCCGTCGTCAATGAGGATAACCTTCTTTCCTCGGCGTTTGAACCGGACGTGACGAGGATAGAGATAACCAAGTACATGTATTTCCGCACCGACCATATCGAAGAGCTTAACGCCATGCTCGACGCTATGATAGACGCGGGCTTCTCTCCGTTTATATGGGGCGCATACCGAACCTATTCCTATCAAAGCCAGCTTTTCAACACCAAGGCCAGCCAAATTGCCTACGAAATGGCGGGCGGCAAGGATGTCAACTTCGATGACCCCTCCGGAATCTATCAGAAGGCCGTCGAAGAGGCAAAAAAGATCACCATGCTCCCCGGTGCGAGTGAGCATCAGCTCGGTCTTGCCGTGGATATCCTCGACAAATCCCGCACTAAGGTGATATATGACGATATGGACCCGGACTTTTTCGCGTGGCTTGATGAGCATTGTGCGGAGTACGGCTTTATAAAGCGTTATCCTACGCGCAAGCTCCTGCTGACCGGCTGGGATGAGCCGTGGCATTACCGCTATGTCGGCAAAGAGGCGGCGAAGTTCATCATGGAGCAGGGGATATGCCTGGAGGAGTTTGTCGCGCATTATAACCCCAGCTTCACCTACTGAGCGGGCGCAGATGCCTTGCAAAACATGAAAAGTTTTGTGTTTTCGCAAAAAAGTCTTGCAAATACTCCCGTGAGGTGTTATTATTCCATTGTAAGGATTAGTTTTTATCAGAGTGGGTTGCGACCCACTCTTTTTTACGAGACTTTTGCCGCGCACTGCGCGGTAGCGCGTATGGCGCATAACATTACGAAAGGGCGTAATATATGAGCAAAATAACCGATAAGGTAGAACTTTTGGCGAAGCCCATTGTGTCCGAATGCGGATGCACCCTGTGGGATGTTGAGTATGTGCGCGAGGCAGGAAGTTGGTATCTGCGTGTTTATATAGACAAGCCGGGCGGCGTGTCTATTGATGACTGCGAGGCGATAAGCCGCGCACTTGACCCTGTTTTGGACGCGGAAGACCCTATACCCGACAGCTATGTTTTTGAAGTCGGCTCTGCCGGCGCGGAGAGGGAGCTTAAACGCCCGCGTGATTTTGAGCAGTTTATGGGCAGTGAGGTCGAGGTTCGCCTTTACCAGCCGATAAACGGCGCGAAAAGCTATGTCGGCACGCTCAAAGCACGCAGTGACGACGGCGCGGTCACACTCGAATGCGGCAAAAAGGAGCTTACCTTCACCGCCACGCAGACCGCACAGGTCAAATTGCATGTTTCTTTTTAACATATTATAAAGGTATAAATATTTCGGAATGGAGAAATTGTGATGAACGCAGAGTTTTTTGAAGCCATCGAGGATATCGAAAAAGAAAAGGGTATCCCCCGCGGATATATGTACGACAAGATAAAGCAGGCCATGCTCGCTGCATTCCGCCGCGATAACCCCGAGTGTGAGGACAATGTCGAGGTCATACTCGATGAGGACAACAAGCGCGTCGAGATGAACGTTATCAAGACCGTTGTCAATGAGGTCGAAGACCCCTCTCATGAGATAAACCTCGAGGCCGCAAAGAAGGTCAGCCGCCGCGCCAAGCTCGGCGATATGCTGCCTATCCCGGTCGAGACCAAGAAATTCGGTCGTATCGCCGCGCAGTCTGCAAAGCAGGTCATTATCCAGGGTATACGTGAGGCAGAGCGCGGCATAATCTACGAGGAGTTCACCTCCAAGGAGCATGAGATACTCACCGGCATCGTCTCCCATATCGAGCCGAGAAACGGTGCGGTCTCCATTCGCATTGCATCCAACAGCGAGTTTACAGAGGCCATGCTTTCCGCCAATGAGCGCATCAAGAACGAGGAGCTGACCGAGGGTGACCGAATAAAGGTCTACGTCGTCGAGGTCAGAAACTCCACGCGCGGTCCTCAGGTTCTCATCAGCCGTACCCACCCCGGTCTTGTCAAGCGTCTTTTTGAGCTTGAAGTGCCGGAGATTTATGACGGCACGGTGGAGATAAAGTCCATCGCGCGTGAGGCCGGTAGCCGCACCAAGATGGCGGTCTGGTCCGATGACCCCGAGGTCGATCCCATCGGCTCCTGCGTCGGTCCGAAGGGCGGGCGCGTCGCCGGTATCGTCAATGAACTCAACGGCGAGAAGATAGACATCGTCAAGTACAGCGAAAGCCCCGAGGAGTACATTGCCGCGGCACTGTCTCCCTCCGAGGTTGTCAGTGTCACCATGCTTGAAGACGGCAAGAGCTGCCGCGTCATCGTTCCCGATGCTCAGCTTTCTCTCGCCATCGGCAAAGAGGGGCAGAACGCCCGCCTTGCGGCAAAGCTGACTGGCTATAAGATAGACATCAAGCCCGAATCCGAGGCGTAAAAAAGCCGCAAGAGGAGAGAAACACAATGGGCGACGTTGGACACAGAGTGGATACGCGCCAATCGAATATGGAGCTTTTAAGGGTCATTGCCATGCTCGGTGTGATATTGTTGCACTATAACGTCACCGGTATGGGAAACGCCTTTGAGCTTACCTCTGTGCGAGCCAACAGCCTGCTTCTCCAAAGCCTTGAGGCTGTGTACGCATGGCCTGTGGATGCGTTTATGATGCTGTCCGGCTATTTCATGTGTACGAAAAAGAGCGTGAACATAAAAAAGCCCGTCGCGCTCCTTGCAGAGCTTGTGTTTTTCCAGCTTGTGTTTGAATTTGCCGGGTCGATGATGCGGCAGGAAACGCTTTCGGCAAAGCTGTTGCTTATGAAGCTTGTTCCCGCAAACTATTTTGTGATACTGTATGTAGCGGTATATATCTTTTCGCCGTTCATCAACCGCTTTTTGAGCGGCTTGAGCGTGGCTCAGTGCAAAAAGCTTCTGGTTTTGCTTGTCGCTGTTTTCTCCGTATGGCCGTATGCGGTGGAGCTATTGGAGAGGTCGACGCTTTATCCTCTCGGTCAAGCCAGCACCATCAGCAGTATGGGAACGCAAAACGGATATAATATCACGAATTTCGCGCTCTGCTATGTCATCGGCGCGACGCTGAGAAAAAACGTTGTTGAGCTCAAAAAGCCTCTGTTGCTGTATGCTGCGGCTACGCTCGGCGTTGTGTGTACGGCGGTCGTCTTCGGCATTTATACGGCGGTGGAGTATTGCAGTCCGTTCGTCATTTTACAGGCGGCGGCACTGATACGGCTTTTCGAGTGCGTGAATATACCACACAGCAAGGTGATAAATAAGCTTGCGGAGGCTTCGTTCACGGTCTATCTGACACATACGGTGCTGTATTCGTATTGCATGGTAGAAAAATTCGCAAATTCGAGTATGCTTGTCTTGCTCACGCATGTGATAGCATGCCAGATAGTGATATATCTCGTGTGCTTTGCGGTGTTCGTTGTCTATGACGCACTCACAAGACCGCTGTTTAATCGGCTGTGGTCGAGGGTGAAAGCACCGAGAATAGATTTGGAAGTAGCATAAACATAGTAAGGAGGCGGCAACAGTGCAAAAGAAAATACCCATGCGGCAATGCCTCGGTTGCCGCGAGATGAAGCCCAAGCGGGAGCTTATCCGCGTCGTGCGCTCTCCCGAGGGCGAGATAAGCCTTGATTTCAAGGGCAAAGCACCGGGCAGAGGGGCGTATGTGTGTCCCAATACACAGTGTCTGAAAAAGGCGATAAAGGCGCGTGCGCTGGAGCGAGTCTTCTCCGCGCAGATACCGAGTGAGGTGTATGACAGGCTCAACGAGGAAATGGAGACCGGCGAATGAGCGAGAGACTTTTGAATATGCTTGGTCTTATGCGCCGGGCAAACGCCGTTGCCATAGGCGAGACGAATGCGGGTGCGGCATGCCGCGCGGGCAAGGCGAAAATGCTCGTGTTGGCGCAGGACGCGTCCGACAACGCACTCAGCCGCGCCAAGGGCTTTGTACATGGGCGTAATGTCGTGATGACGCGCTTGCCGTTTGCAAAGGCGGATATCTCCGCACACGTCGGAGTGAACGGCTGTTCAATGGCGGCGATTACAGATATCGGCTTTGCAAATGCCTTTGCGAAAGGGCTTGTGCAGGAGTACGGCGCGGAATATGCTCCCGCCGCCGCAGAGCTTGCGGAGCGTTTTGATAAGGCGGAACGCCGAAAAAGCGAAGCCGCGGCGCATGAAAGGAATAAGAGGAACGGAAAAAGGAGGACTGACGTATGAGCATGATAAAATA
>CAZBYU010000130.1:0-4628 GCA_964496235.1 uncultured Oscillospiraceae bacterium
ATATTTGTACGCACATATACCACTCCCAATCAGCTCGTGGTTGAATATATGTGCGTAGCGTTCTATATATGAGGTCAGCCCAGCTCGACGACAGGCGTGTTATTCGGAAGCAAAACCGCGTCATGCGTGGCAAGGAGGACAATTTTATTCTCGGCGGCACGAAGGATACAGGCAAGCGCGGCGGCACGGTTTTCGTTATCCATGCCGGTAAACGGCTCATCGAGGGCTATCGCGTCACAGTTTGTAAGCAATGCCCGCGCCAGAGCAAGGCGACGCTTCATGCCGCCCGAATAATCGCGCACGCGCTTATCCCCCACATCGCCCAAACAAAGCTCGCGCAGGATAGTGTCCACCACGGTCTCGTCATAGTCCGCGCCGAGGGCAAAGCGGAGATTACCTTTCGCGTCCATACCCTCCAACAGACGGTTTTCCTGAAAAACCGCCGACCAGCGAAGCGCGGGTGCGTTTATCTCGCCGCTGTCGGGGATTTCAAGGGAGAGCAGTATACGCAAGAGCGTGGTCTTGCCGACACCGGACGCACCCGCGATGCGCGTTATGCCGACGCCCGCCGTAAAAGACACGTCGGCGAGTACGGCTTTCCCGGCATACGCCTTGCAAAGAGAAGCGACCTTGATTTCTTTCATGCACCCACCCTTTCCGAGAGCTTGTCCACACCGAGGAGAAACAGCCTCTCAAACACTACGGAAACAAGAACTATGACCGCCGTCCACGCGAAAAGCTCCGGCGTTTCAAAATATATCTTTGCGGTATAAAGCCGCTCGCCGATAGTTCCCGCGCTGAGACCGATCACCTCCGCCGCAGTGCCTGCCTTCCAGCACAGCCCCAACGCAGTCGACACCGCCGCGCGGAAATACGGCAAAACCTGAGGCAGGTATATACCGCGCACAGTGCGAACAAACGGAACGCGGAAGACCCACGCCATCTCAAGAAGAGACTTGTCCGCGCGGCGTATACCCTCCAAGGTGTTCAGATACACCGGCGGGAAGACCATAAGAGCCGAGATAAACAGAGCGAGATGACGGCTGTCGAGCCAGACGAGCGCGAGAATGATAAACGAGGCAACCGGCACTGCCTTTATCGCCGCAACAAGCGGAGACAACAGCTCCTCCGCGCGGCGATACGCCGCGGCGAGTGCGGCAAAAAGCACCGCAGCACCACAGGAAACGAGAAACCCGCCGAGTATATGCACGCACGATCGTGCCACCGCGCTCCAAAACGCCGCAGTCACGGCAAGTTCAAAAAGGCACAGCATAGCCGCAACGGGCGATGGAAGCAGCAAAGCACCATGCGGATACATCGCTTTCAACAGCATACTTCCCATCTGCCACACGGCAAGCCAAAATATGACCGCCCACAGCTTGATCTTAGGCTTATTCTTTGTCACGGCTTTTCACCTCCGTCTCAGATAATACGTCGGCGGAGTCATTACGCCGACGTATCGTAATCAAACCCAAAAACTACGCTTACGCGCCGTAATATATGTCCTCGCCGGGCATATTGCCGCCGACAGAGGCGGGATTCGCGTCAAAGAGAACCTGCAAATACCCCGAAAGTGCCGACTTCATCTCGCCGCCGGTCAGGCAGACTATATTACAGTAAGGCACGGCCTTCTCCGCCACAGCCGCATCCACAATGCCGTAATCGCCGATAAGTGCGGCGGCATCGGCAATGTTTGAGTTTACATAATCCACGCTATCGGCGTACTCCGCAAGGAACGCGTCAACGGCGGCGGGATTATTCTCGACCACGTCGCGGCGAGCCACGATGACACCGGTGATGAGCATGGAGCCGTTATCGAGAGCATTCCACTCCTCTGTCAGGTCAAGTGCCATACGAAGCGTATCTATCTTGCCCTGTGCCACGGTGACAAAGGGCTGAGGCAAGAGGGCGATGATCGCCTGTCCGCTTGCAAGAGCGGCAACGCACTCGCTGTGTTCGTTCTTCCAATCGAGAGTTACGTCTGCATCGGGGTCAATGCCGTTTGCGGAGAGGATATAGCGCAGTGCATACTCCGGAGTTGAGCCTTTGCCCGCCGCGACTATCGTCTGACCCTTGAGGTCGGCAACGGACTGCACAGCGTCACCGTTTTCAACAATGTACAGAACACCGAGGGTGTTAACGGCAAGTATCTCCACCGCGCCCTCGGTCTTGCCGTAAAGCACTGCGGCGAGGTTCGCCGGAACGCACGCCATATCAAGCTCGCCCTTTATGAGGGCGGGTGTAACCTCATCGGCAGAGCCGGCGAGGGTAAAATTATAGTCATTCGCGGTGGCAACGTCCGTTTGGCTGTCATGCATGAGCTTTACAAGCCCCATTGCGGTGGGACCCTTCAGTGCGGCGATATTGAGTGCCGTGCGCTCGCCCTCTCCATTGCTCTCTTCGGCGGTCTCGGTCTCGGTTACGGGTTCAGCCGGTGCTTCCGCCTCGGCGGAAGTGTCCGCAGGTGCGGTCTCCACGCTCGACTGCCGGGAGCAGGCGGCGAGAGAAAACGCAAGTGCCATGGCAAGGCAGAGCGTCAAAATGCTGTGAGTGAGTTTTTTTATGTTCATTTTTCTTCTTCCTTTCTTATGCTACCTTCGGGTGCATACACAGTCTTGGCGGTTATTCCGTCAAGACGACCTATCTTTCCGGACAGTGCGGATATGGTATCCGCGGGTGCATCGAGCGCGACGCTGATGACGTTCACACCGCGCTTACGATAAGGCACACCCATGCGCCCGATGATGAACTCGCCGTACTGATGCAAAAGCTCATTAAGCTCCTGCACTCGGCTTCCCTCGCTGACTATGACAGCCAGCACGGCAACTCTGGTTTCCGTATCGATCCCTCCTATTGAAAATGATAGACAAAAGCCCTTCCGCCGTTTAGGCGAAAGGGCTGAAACACACACGTATACACAGCACGGTACACACCGCGCCACTCGCGCTCCCCCTCGACCTACGACTCGGAACGCATCCTCGCCGCCGGAACGGTAGATAAAGCTTTTTATTTTAGTCGCGCGTCAGCTGTGCTTCCACGCAACGAGGTCATGATAACATGTTTTATAAACCGCGTCAAGAGGCTTTAAGCCTATCCCTCATATGCGTCATAGTGATAGATCAGGTACTTGCAGTTTTCCCCCTCGGCGAAGAGAACATACGAATAGCCATAGTCCTCAAGTGCGCCGACGGAGTCCGTCGCGGTGGAGATGACAACGAATTCGCAGTCCTCCTCACGAGCCTTTTGACCGGTGACATCAAGGTCAAGTATGCCGTCATCGTTATACATAAACTCGGTTTTGTGCTGATACGGCAGGAGGATACGCGCGTTATACTCGCGCGTCCAGAAAAAGAGTGTCTTGGGCATGAGAACGCGAGCTTCGCGCTCACCGGCATAATCATAGATTCTGTCACAGACCTGCTTTGCGCCGGGGATAAGCTTTTCAGGGTTCTGTGCGCGTTGGAACGATATGCCGGCGACGTTGCCGTTGCTTATCAAAAGGAGCGTACCCACCACGGCAATAAGCAAGATCGCCTTTTTCCACCGCTCACGCAGTGCATAAAACGCGCGAATTACGCAATAGGCAAACACCCCGCCGATCGGAAGCGGCCAAAACACACGCACAACGCGCTCCGGGTCACCCATTATTTTGATCATATAGTGAATGAAAACGGGATTGAATATGAAAACGCAGAGAATAAGCGAGGGGTAGACAAGATACTGCCGGGCGCGAGCCTCTTCATGCGAGGGCGAGAGCAGAATATAAAGGGTGCAAATCGCAAAGGGGATAAAGAGCCGCCCGTCGAGTGTGCCTAGGCGATAGACGCTCATGGTTTCTTCAAGTATTATCTTCAAGCTTTCCGCCATTGCTCTCCCCTCCTCACATCATAAAATGCGCCGACATGAGCGCGAAGCTGGGCGAGACGGCGAGTGCCAAACGCCATATGCAACCCCAATCACGCGTGCGTATGACATGCACAAGCCCCCAACAGCCGAGGAGCATCAAGCTCATCTCCGCACTGCTGGACGCGACCATACAGCCCGCGACATTGGCAAGGAAGATGCCCAGCCAGAGCAAGCGACGGCGTTTTGCGTCGGTCTCCTCGTCGATGAGGAAGAAAAACCACAGCGCGACCGGGCAAATTATGCTCGGTCCGAACGCCTTGCCCATCCACGGATAGCAGATTATCCACGTATAGCGCAGATTCATCGCCACAGCGCATATTTCATAAAACACGCTCAACAGCAAAAGCGCGAAAAGTGTCTTTTCCCGCTCGCCCTCGAAAAAGAACAAGACAATGCGGTAAACCACATAATAAAACAGCACTATAATAAACCCGGGCAACACGGTACGCGCCATGACGAGCGGCGTAAACGAGAAAAGCTGTGACAGCGCGGCAAGAAAAAGCGGCCACGGAGAGAACACATAGGTGAGAAACCACTTCATATACTCAAGATAATTGAGCGCGAAGCCCGTGGTGGGATCTGTACGCATAACATCATCGGCATAGATGGCGGTGTTCGCAAGACCGAGATACCACGCATCGTCAATGTTCCATGTGCCGCCGCCGAGAGTGGTACGCAACACCTGCCACAACACCACAACAGCCGCAAGAGCAAGCAAAACC
>CAZBYU010000131.1:0-1135 GCA_964496235.1 uncultured Oscillospiraceae bacterium
CGCGCATGGCGGGGCTCATGGCCGCGGCGATACTGTCCGACACGGTCATGTTCAAATCCCCCACCTGCACCAAGCGCGACATCGCCATGGCGGAGCGTCTTGCCAGAATCGCCAAAATTGACCTCGACGAGCTGGGACGCGAACTTTATTCCGTCACGGGTGCCGATAACAAGCCCGTCGAAGAGCTTTTCAAGACCGACTATAAGCAGTTCCACATCGCCGATAAAAACTTCGGTGTCAGCCAAATCACCTGCGTCGATGCCACGCACCTGCTCACACGCAAGGACGAGTTTATCCGCATGATGACAAAGCTGAAAAATGACATGGAGTTTGACAATGTCATTCTCATGATAACAGATGTTCTCCTCGAAGGCTCGTACTTGATATATGTCGGCTCCGATGACGAGATTCAGCAGGCGTTCAACGTCGTACCGAAAGATAACTGTGTCTTTCTCCCGCGTGTCATGAGCCGCAAAAAGCAGATAGTCCCCATGCTCACAGCACTTTGGGGCTGATATACGCCCATGGAATTTACTAAAATGCACGGCGCGGGTAACGACTTCATCATTATCGACAATCGTTCCCATGTGCTTGACCGCTCGGAGCTGTCCGCACTTGCGGCGCGTCTTTGTCCACGCCGCACCGGTGTCGGCGCGGACGGGCTGATGGCGGTCGTCGCGCCGCGCGACCCGGATAATGCCGATTACGGCATGATATTCTTCAACGCCGACGGCAGTGAGGGCGAGATGTGCGGCAACGGTGCGCGGTGTATCGCGCGATATGGGCATGATAACGGTCTCGCCGGGGATATACAGCGCATCGAAACCCTTTCCGGCACCGTGAGCGGACAGCGCGTGACGGACACGCTCTACCGCGTCCGTCTCAATGACCCCTCGCTTGTCGACCTTCACCGCACCGTCGTCGTCAACGACGCGGAATATGACTGTGCCTATGTCGAGCTGGGTACGCCGGGTCTTCCTCATGCCGTGGTCGAGCTTCCCTCCGGTGACGCGCTTAACGCGCCCGAGCTACGCACCCTCGGCGCGGCTCTTTGCCACGCAAAGGTCTTCCCGCGTGGGGCAAATGTCACCTTTGCCGTGTGCATTGGCGGCAGGTCTCTACGCGCCGTCACGTA
>CAZBYU010000131.1:1235-4628 GCA_964496235.1 uncultured Oscillospiraceae bacterium
CACGGGCTGTGGCGCGACCGTCACCGCGCTTACTCTGCGCGGCACTCTCGACGGACAAATGTCACCTTTGCCGTGTGCATTGGCGGCAGGTCTCTACGCGCCGTCACGTATGAGCGCGGAGTGGAGGATTTCACTCTCGCCTGCGGCACGGGCTGTGGCGCGACCGTCACCGCGCTTACTCTGCGCGGCACTCTCGACGGAAGCGGCAAGGCAGACATCTCCATGCCCGGCGGCACACTTTCCATTGGGCTTACCCCCGACTATGCCGTCCAAACCACCCGTGACATCTATCTCACCGGTCCAACCGCCGTGGTGTATAAGGGCATACTCGCATATTAGACGCAAGCTGAACACCCGCTTGTCCATTCAATTCGATACATCTTCATATATCCTCTCGCACACATATATCCTCTCTTTCCACGCACCAAGCCCCCGCCTTTCGGCGGGGGCTTGATTTATTTCAATATCTACTATTCTATTATCGTAATATACCCTTACGCGTTTTCGGTCTCCTTTATCCCGCTCGCTATCGCGGCGAGGCGGACACCGATATCGTCCGGCAAGGCACGAGGCACAACCGTCTCTTCGTCTTCGGCAAGCTCCAAGCCGCACAAAAAATCCTGCCACTCCTTGTTGATCGCCTCTATTGCGGCGGCGTGTTGCTCACGCGCCATGGAAAAGCACGCCTCCACGCGCTTGACCGCGTACTCCTCCAGCCGCTCATTGTCCCGCTGAAGCGCGTCGCGTCTGCGTTCCGCCTCGGCAACCATCTCCTCGGCGCGGCGGTTGGCCTTGTCCACGATCTCGCGGTAGATCTGCTGTGCGCTCATCACGGCTTCGCCTATCTCCGCCTTTTGTCCGTTGAGTACGTCCAACTGCGCCCGCAAGCTTGCGTTTTCCTCGTTAAGCTCCGCAACCTTTTCGCGTATCTCGTCGAACACGGCATTTACCTTGTTCGCGTTATAGTATTTTTTCTTTACAAGCTCTATGCTTATTGCGTCGAAGTATTCTCTGTCGAGCGTCATATTACGACGCCTCCGCGTCAGACACCTGTACTATCGCCTCGGCACTGGTCTTGGTAATGCCGTTAGTGTCCTTTATGACACAGCGGTACGTACCCTCGGCCGCCTTGGTGATGCCGTTTGCCCACAGAACGGACACGTATGCGCCGTCCTCCATCTTGTTCTCGATCCTCAAGCCATACTCGTCGTTGGTCGTGGCAGTTCCGGTGAAGACTATATCCGTCCAGCCGCCGGTGGCTTGGTTATACTTCTGCCAGCTGAACGATGTGTTCAGGTTCAGTGCGCCCTTCGCCTTGACAATGAACATCTGGTTCATACGTCCGAGTGCGACGGGACCCGTGAGGCTGGTGATGTCCTTTTCAATAGTAATGGTCTGGCTTGCAAGCTGGTTGTACGCCTGCTGTTGCACATTCGCCACGGTGCTGTCAAGCCCGCCTATCTTGTCCTCTATCTGCGCCACGGCAGAATGAAGCTGATTGACCCCGGTGAGTACCGAGTTTGTGCTGTCGCTGATATCCGCCTTGAGTGAGCTGACAGTCAACAGACAGAGAAAGCTGAATATCGCACTCGCCACCGATATTATCGTCGACACCGACACGCTCGGTAGCTTCATCCCGCCCTTTTTCTTCACGGGAGAAGCGTACTCCTCAACATCGTCATACCCCTCGTCGGCATATTGCGTCTGATACGCGCCCTCGTCGTATACGTCCTGCGCGGGATACTCCGCCAGCATACTGCCGCAGTAGGGGCAGCTCGCCGCGTTGTCATCTACAACGTTACCGCAGTATTTGCAAATCATAATAACACCTGTCTTTCTTGTGTTGGATTTTTCTGTCATTACGAATCAAGACTTTTAGTCATAATTTCGCTTTATTATAACACTCACACCCACATTTCGTCAATGCGTACCCCTCATTCTTTTGCGTAACTGACCGTTTTTGCTCAACTCTACTAATAGTATACCTCAAATTACTGCAAATTTTTGAATCAAATATTGCATTTTTTCCGTTGAGGAATTAGAATCACAATGCTCGAAAAAAAAGAAAGCGGGCGTTACCCATAAAATTAACAAGCACATTGACTGTGTGTTTTTTTAGAGCTTTGATAGAGAAGAGTTTTAGGAGGTCACAGTATGAGTGAGGAGAAGAGAAAGCGTCGCCGCGGAGACAGGCGCGATGCACGCTGGGTGCGTGAAGTGACGGGCTTGCAAACGGTTATGATGAACCTTTTCCCCAACCGCACCGACAGTGAGGTTTATCTCCATGATACCTTTGACGCAACGGAGCTTGTAAAGTTCCTCGAAGTGCGAAACGCAGAACACCCGGAGTATAAAACCACGATATTCCACGCCTTTTTGCTCTGTCTTGCCCGCATGGTGAAGGAACGCCCCCTCATGAACCGCTACATATCCGGTCGCCGCACCTATGAGCGTTATGATATCACGCTCAGCTTTGTCGCCAAACGCCGTTTTGCAGACGGCGCAGAGGAATCGCTCATGACGCTCACAGCTCGCGACGAGGACACTCTCGATTCCGTCAGCCGCCATATCGTCGGTGACGTGACCAAGATGCGTAAAAGCGAGCATTCCACCGGCGGCATCGACTCCGCCATTGACGCGTTTGCCAAGCTCCCGCGTTTTCTCTTAATCCCGGTGTTCCGCATCCTCCGCTGGCTGGACTTTTGGGGTCTCATGCCCAAGGCATTGACCGAGGGCGACACCAATTACTGCACCATACTCGCCAGCAACCTCGGCAGTATCCAAGCCCCCGCCGTGTACCACCACCTCAACAATTACGGCACGAACTCCATCATGGTCACGCTCGGCACTCTGCGTAAGGAAGAACGCCTCATGCCCGACGGTACGCGGCAGATACGCGATGTCATCGACGTGGGTGCAACGCTTGATGAGCGCATCGGCGACGGCTTCTATTTTGCCCGCAGTCTCAAGCTCGTCAAGTACATCTTCGAGCATCCCGAGCTTCTCGACAAGCCCCTTGCCGAGCCGAGCGGCTTTGAATACAAATAAGCCAAATCAGTTAACCCCTTTATTTATAGTTTTATTTTTGTAGGAAGAGAAGAAAGAAGGAAAAGAACAATGAGCGAAATCACCGCAAAAACCCCGTGGGCGGACTATGTCGGCGAAGTCCCTTTGCATCTGGATTACTTTGAAGGCTCCATGTTCGAGGCTGTGGCGAAGGTTGCCGAGCAGTACCCGAACAACATCGCCTTTGACTTCATGGGCAAGTCCACCACCTACAAAGAGCTTGTCCGCGAGATCGAACGCTGTGCCAAGGCATTGAAGACCATCGGTGTCCGCGAGGGTGACAAGGTCACCATCGCCATGCCCAACTGCCCGCAGGCGGTTTACATG
>CAZBYU010000132.1:0-4620 GCA_964496235.1 uncultured Oscillospiraceae bacterium
TCGTCGCGCTCATCGCGTCCTATATCCTCAACCACACCCGCGTCGGACTCAACCTCCGTGCTGTCGGCGAAAGCCCCAACACCGCGGACGCGGCGGGTATAAACGTGGGTCGTTACAAGTACGTTGCCACTTGCGTCGGCAGTATGATCGCCGGTCTCGGCGGGCTTTACTACGTGATGGACTACGCCTGCGGCGTATGGTCAAACGATGCATTCGGTGACCGTGGTTGGCTTGCAATCGCGCTTGTCATCTTCACAGTTTGGCGTCCTAG
The DNA here is from genome assembly GCA_964496235.1 of uncultured Oscillospiraceae bacterium. GTDB lineage: Bacteria > Bacillota > Clostridia > Oscillospirales > Oscillospiraceae > Limivicinus. The sequence continues at coordinate 272 of CAZBYU010000132.1, forward strand.
CCTCAGTGTCCTCGCCTCTATCCTCTTCGGCGGGCTTTACATTCTGCACATCTACATTCCCACCGGCACTAACCTCGCCGTTAAGGAGCTTTACAAAATGCTCCCCTACATTGTCACCATAATCGTTCTCGTTGCCACCAGCATGCGTAACAAACGCGAGAACCAGCCCCCCATGTCCCTCGGTCTTGCCTACTTCCGCGAGGAGCGGTAATATCATCTACCCCTCTCGTCGCTTGCTTCTCCTTTTAATACTCCGAGGCGGACAATTAAACATCGTTTAACCTTCAAATCCCCTGCAAGCTGGGCTTGCAGGGGATTTAACTATATTATTCTCTTCTGCTTTCTTATTCCCACAGGGGCTTGTCGTACATTTTCAGCACAGTGCCTATGCCCTCTTCCTTCGCCTTGCAGTAAATCTCGTAGCTTATCATGATGTCGAGTGCGCCGAGACCGAGCGCGGAGGAGTAAACAAACTGCTTGTCGTTCTGACGTCCCTTGCTCGGGTCGAGGATTATGTCCGTCAAATCCACAGTCTGCTCCTTCTCCAGCTTGCCCTCGCGGTGCAGTACGGCAACGGGACGGCTATCGTTGGTTATCATCTGGTTCCACTCGTCTACCACGATGATATCGCTCTTCATCACGACCTCGGGCATTACCTCTATTGCGCCCACCGCAACAAGGGATTTACCCGGCACGATCCAGCTCTCGTCGATGAACTCGTTGGTTGCGGTGGTCTGTGTGATGATGACCTGAGACTCTGCCGCGGCGGCTTTGGTGTCCGTCGTCGGTACAAGCTCCAGCCACGGATACTTCGGCTGGTACTCGTTTACTATGTCCTGCGCCTTGCTCATATCAAGGTCGGAGATGTACATTTTCTTCACCTGTGGCATAGCCTCGGCAACCGCCATCACCGTGCAACGCCCCACGACGCCACAGCCGATGGAGGTCACAGTGTCGGTGTTCGACGGCGCGGTGTATTTTGCGAACAGCCCCGCCGTCGCGCCGGTACGCATGGCGGTTATAAGAGTACCATTGAGAACACAGAAGGGAAGCACGGTTTTGGGGTCACTGAGTATGGTGATGTCAATGCCGTAGGGGATACCGGGTACTTTGGCGTTTTCCTTCGCCTCCGCCGCCCACTTCATACCGCCGACGTTGATGTCACCGCCGATATAGCACGGCATGCTGTTGAAAAACGACTGCCACGTGTGCTTGTCCGTGCCGAGTGGCAGACCCAGATGTGATTTAGGCGGGTTATAGACTTGACCTTCCGCCATCAGCTTATGCACCTTTTCAGTTGCCTCGAGCGTCATCTTCATGTCGGTCGCGCCCGCCTTTATAGCGTCCTCCTCCTGGAGATATATAAAAGTCGGTTCGTAAGAGTTAAGCATAGTCTTTTCCTCCGTTATGTAAAATAGTATTTGTTTTGATTGAAATCTCTCGCGAGGGTTATCTGTCACTACGGCGGAGTCTTCTTTCAAAGATGTCCAGCCCCTTGCCTGTCACGAGGTTTAATATCAGGTATATCGCAGCGGAGATGTAGTAGCACGGCAGGGGGTTATATGTCGCGGTGACGACGATGCCGTTGTTGTACATGATGTCGCTTATGCCCAGATACTGAATTATCGAGGTCTCCTTTATCATCGTGATAAACTCGTTACCTATCGCGGGAAGAATGTTCTTTATCGCCTGTGGCATCACCACATGGCGCATTGTCATCCACGCGCTCATGCCGCACGAACGCGCCGCCTCTGTCTGCCCGATGTCGACCGCCTGTATGCCGGAGCGTATCACCTCCGCCACATATGCCGCGGAGTTGAGCGAAAGCGCGATAGTACACGGCAATGCGCGTTCAAGTGCGATCCCCCACAGCATCATCTTCGGATACGGAATGAAATCCAACTGATAATAGACTATATAGAGCTGTACGAGAAGCGGTGTGCCTCTCAGCACGGTGATGTAGAGCTTTCCGAACGCACTCAAAAGCTTCAACTTCGACATCCTGCAAAACGCAATGATACAGCCGAGGATAAAGCCGAAAAACACCGTCACTAAGGATATTATGATGGTGGTTTGCGTTCCTCGCAAGAAGTATTGATAGTAATTCAGTAATATATCCCCGATGCCCAAGACGTTTTCTCCTCTCGAATGACCGCAAAGGGCGGTATAATCATACCGCCCTTACGGTATTTCTCATTTATTCCTCAATCCCAGCGGCGAGCTGTGCCTCGCCCATCCAATTGCTCATTTGATCTTCACTTATCTCGCTCAGCACCGCATTGACAGCCTCGACAAGACCCGCACTGTCCTTCTTCATTGCAACGCTCATGCCCTCCTCGGCAACCAGACCGATGTCGACCATGCTCAGGCTCTCTTGCATTATCGCATAACCCGATGCAACCGGCTTATCACAGATTATAGCCTCGACCTTACCGTTCAAAAGCTCTGCCACCATGTCCTGAACCTTAACCAGTGCGACAACAGTTTCTTCACCGGAAAGCTCCTTTGCCTTGTCCTCGCATACAGTACCCTTCTGCGCCGCAACGGTCACACCCTTCAAACTCTCCTGAGTGGTGTATTTATCGGCATTCTCGTTCAACACAAGAAGTACATTGTTGGAGAGATAGTATTCATCACTGAAATCAACCGCCTTGGCTCTTTCCTCATTGCCCGCCATGGCGGCAAGAACTATGTCAAAATCGTCCTTATTAAGGCTGATGAGCAGGTTGTCAAAGCTCATATCGACGATCTCCAGCTCCACACCGAATGCGTCGGCAATAAACTGAGCAACGGAGATATCAAAACCGATGATCGTGTCCTCTCCGTCTATCTCCTTGTGGAACTCGAACGGAGCATAGTCGGCGGAGGTTCCGAGGACTATCTTACCCTGTGAAACAATCTCCTTCACAGCGGCTTTGCCCTCGTCGCTAAGGCTCTCAGCCCAGCTAGGAAGCTGAACATCTGCGGTTTCGGTGGTTTTTTCACTGCCGCATCCGCTCAACACAGACATCATCATTACACAGGCAAGAATCGCCGCAAGTATTTTCTTTAAAGTCTTCATTTTATTAATCTCCCTTTTTCACATGCATTGTTATGCACGTTTTTCTTCTTTGCGTGCATTATTATACATCCTTAATCCGGGTTTGTAAATAGGCATATGTAACATAGTTTTGCGAATTATTATGCATTCGCTTTGTATATAAATGATATTTCTATGCGATATCGCTCATTCTATGCATAGTTCATGTAAGAACATCCGATTGTATGCATTGAGAAAATACAAGATCCATAAACATGTCGTGAATCATTTATGCATGTAAATAAATATAATATACACCCTATACAGCAATTGGTTTTATGCCAAATAAGGTTACAAAGCATTTTTCTCTTGCATATAAAAGTAAATGAGTGTATATTGTAAATAGGAATTTTGCCCAACACGGCAAAGGAACCGAAAAATTTAATATGGAGGATAGCAATTATGAAGCTCAGTGTTCAAAAGTTACTTGCGCTTGTTCTGATGATGACAATGATTCTGTCAATCGGCGTTTTCGCCTTTGCAGATGAGAGTGAACTACCGAATGTCAGCGTCGGCTTCGGCTATGGAAACCCTGACATCGCCCCGGTCGACATGCAGGGTATGAGCGAGGAGAACATAACGCTCAACGGTGTCGCCCTTGATATCCGTACGGAGGACGGAAAAATGTTCTTACGCATGTTCGACCTCGTTTCCGCAAAGCTTATAAGCGAGAACAAAGATAAACTCGACGAGCTGGGTCTTGATATCACAAAGCTCTACATCTCCGACGGCATGATATTCGTCAACACCGAAGGTATGAGCGAGGACGAGATAGCAGATGCGAAGGCAAAGCTTGATGAATTTCTCGCATGCTGCTCCGTGAAACTTTCCACCGGTGATGTCTTCGAGCTGGGTAATGCCGGCGCAACATGCTTCACTGTAACGGTCGGCGGATTCAACAACGGTCCTGCCGCGACCGCCGACGATGAAGAGAAAAAAGACGGCGGAAATGCAAGTCCGGCACCAAGCGGCGGTCTAGGGGATTTTGATAAAGAGAATCAGGAACAGCTTCCTCCCGATGCACTCCGTTGATATAGCATCATTAATTTAGCTTAAACTATAGGAAAGAGCTGACCCAAATGGGTCAGCTCTTTTTACAACAAATTTTAACCTTAGAATCCACCGCTCACTGCGATATTATTTAACACAATACACCAAAACGTGAAAGCATATAACAAATTATACAAAATCGAACGCCGCAGATTTCTCTGCGGCGTTTGTGTTGGCATTGACCTATCTTCCCGGTCCGTCTCCAGACAAGTATTGTCGG
>CAZBYU010000133.1:0-4599 GCA_964496235.1 uncultured Oscillospiraceae bacterium
CAGCAAAACCGTTTCAGCTCCGCATGGCATGCCATGCGGAGCTGTTTTTGACTTTAATTTAATAAAAACGGGATGACGCGACCTTCGCGGCATCCCGTTACGAGCATTTGGTGTATATTTACATGTTCTCCACTGTGATTTGGCACGGCTTCATTGCCTCCAGAGCGGTTTTGTGGCTTTCCGGTGTCACTCCGGCGCAGCATGCCGCATCCACCCTCACATCGACCTCCGGCAGAAACGCTTTCACCAACAGTGCGTTTGAAATCACGCATATATCGGTACATAATCCGACCAGTGTGATGCTTTCTATCGGCTCGCGCTGGTTTTCTGCCGAGAGCATACTGCCGAGGGTGCTACTGCCGAAGGTGGGCTTGTCCACAGGCGGCACAGTGCAAAGGGGAGCGAGCTGAGGGCAGATCTCCCAGCCGACAGTACCCTTGATGCAGTGCGGCACAGGTAGCTTATGACCCTCCTGTGTGTCGAGATAGTTTTCAAAATGTGTGTCTCGTGTGAAAATGACGCGTCCGTCGAAGCTCTTTATCTTTTCCGCCACCTTTGGGACGATAGCCTGCGCTTCCTTTGTACCCAGTGCGCCGGAGATAAAGTCATTTTGCATGTCTACTACTACTAAAATGTTCTGCATTTCATTTTCCTCCGCTTTTAGAATTCTATTGTCTGCGGGACAACGTCGGCGTCATGACTTGCGTATATTCCGACACACCCCGGCTTTTCGCTCATATCTTTTATCCATTTCAGGCATTTCACTTCCAACTCCTTGTCAAAGCCGAAGCCCGGCACGTCAAGCTCCTCCCACGACTGGCGGGAAAACGCCGCGTCGGCGCAGAGAAGCACGAAACGTTTTCCGTTTACAGCAACTATTCCGCACATGCCGTCAGTATGCCCGGGAAGATTGACCATATAAAGCGTCTCGTCACCGAACACGTCAATTGCCCAGTTATTCGGCACGTTGCCGAAACCACGGTAGTATACGCGCTCTATCCCCGCGTCCATCCACAGCTTCCACGGCTGACGCAGTTTGTATACCGTCCGACAGCTCCAGAAGTATTCATCCTCCGGCTCCTCCCACGACTGGCGGGAAAACGCCGCGTCGGCGCAGAGAAGCACGAAACGTTTTCCGTTTACAGCAACTATTCCGCACATGCCGTCAGTATGCCCGGGAAGATTGACCATATAAAGCGTCTCGTCACCGAACACGTCAATTGCCCAGTTATTCGGCACGTTGCCGAAACCACGGTAGTATACGCGCTCTATCCCCGCGTCCATCCACAGCTTCCACGGCTGACGCAGTTTGTATACCGTCCGACAGCTCCAGAAGTATTCATCCTCCGGCATGATGATCCTTTTCGCGCCCTTCAGATGCTTTACGCCGCTTACATGGTCGGGGTCAAGGTGCGTGATTATCACAAGCTCCAGCTCATCCGGGCGTATTCCGCGCGACGAAAGCTGTTCATGTATGGCGTGTCCGGTTTTAAGCTCCGGTCTGTAAAAGCTCGCGAGCGGCGTACCCAGAACCTCCCTTGCCGCGGCAGAGGAGTAGAGACCCTCCGGCGATATATCACGGCACCAGCCTGTGTCCACCAGCACCAAGCCGCGCGAATGTTCGATCAGATATGAACACACCGGGAGCGTTACACGCCGCTTGTCATTGCCGAGACTTGTGGCATTCAGTTTGCCCGGTGCGTTGCGCGGTAATGTCACAGTGCCGCAGTGGAGAATATGTATTTTCATTTAATCATACCTCCGTCGTGCGCGTCGGTATGCTCACAGAGCGAGCAACTTTTCGTTTAGCTTTTTATATATTCTCTCGACGAACCACGGCTCACTCGAAGCTTTAAGTGCGTCATCGAGCGAGAACCACTTCACTCCGCTGTTTTCGCCCTCGCATATGTGAAGCACGTCCTTCTCGTCAGCCTCCAAGAGATATGTGACGTTCATGTGAATATGACTTGGCACATATTGCCCACGCTTTTCATGCCCGTCGACGGTCAGACATTCCACGGAGAATATTTCCTCACTCACCGGGCGAATATGCTCAACGCCCGTTTCCTCACGTGCCTCTTTCAACGCGACGTACAACATGTCGCGCTCGCCGTCCGCGTGACCGCCTGTCCACGACCACGAATCGTAAAGATTGTGGTATACCATCAGAACCTTCGTTCTTTCCTCGTTTACTATCCACGCGGATGCCGTCATATGAGCGGTCAGGTTTTCTCGTGTGTACGGGTCAACTACATCAGAGGATAAAAGTGCGATAATAGCCTTGCGGTCTCGCTCCTCCTGCTCGTTATATGGCTTGTATTCGATAAGCTGACGCATCAGATCATTTTTATATTCCATATCCGGCTCCCACTTTCGGAAAATGAGCTATTACAGCGTGTTTAGATAGGCTTCTATATCGAACGACACGGTTTTTTCGTCTTTCTTCAGATACAGCGGGTGATGCGGATGCCCTTTGACAGAGCATTTTCCCGCGCACAACCATTTTGCGCTGTAGCTTTGACCCAGCGTGACCATGTCACGCACACAGGCGGGGAGATACCCGCGCTTTTCTATTATCGTTCCCCAGGCCGCCCAGACCGCAGGGTTATACCCGCCATCTGCTACGGTTTTAAGTATGTATTCAAACGCGTGCATGTTCTCTCGGTGCATTTTCGCGTTCATTTCTAAGTCCATATCGTCCGGGCGTGTTGCGCGTTGGGCGTAGACATTGAACATTATCCAGCTGTCATAATCGTTCCCCGCGGCGATTCTAGCCACGGATTTGAGCGTGTTGTCAAGATCGTCCGGTGCGGCGGTGGAGGGGTTTATGCCGATGCAGATAAGCGGGTTTTGTCCGCGTGTGCCGAGTATATATCGGTATTCGGTGTAAAAATCGGGTACATAGAGCCATTTTTCCGCGTCATAATCTCCGCTATGCCCGGACTTTTCATAAGCCTCTTCAAAGCTCAAAAGCTCAACACTTTGGCTGGGCGCGGTCGGAATGTGCATACGTGCGCCTCCCGCTTATCCGAGTATGAACGCCCACACGGGTAGCGTCACCATGCTCAACACAGTTGTGGCGAGAACGCCCTTTGAGGTGAACGTCGCGTCATAGTCATATTGCAGTGCAAGCACCGTCACCGCAACGCCGCTCGGGCATGCCGCCATGATGACGGTTGATGCCAAAAGCTCCGCATTGTCCGTTAGCATACGCAGAACGAACAGCGTCACAGCCGGGATTATTACAAGACGCATAAGACAGAGAATGTATACCCGCTTTTCGCGGAATGCGTCTGTCAGCTTCACATCACCCAGCGTCGCGCCTATAACTATCATTGAAACCGGCATAGTTGCCTCGGAGGTAGAGCTTATCAGCTCCACGACAAAAGAGGGGAGCTTTATGTCAAAGGTAAAGATGATAAGCGCGACAAAGGTTGCGATAAGAGGAATGGTCAGTGCGTCGTGCAGTCTCAGCCCGCCGCCGAGGTTTTTCCCGCTTTTCAGTCTCCAAACGCCGTAGGAGTAAAGAAACACATTAAAGGGAATGCATCCGAGCGCACAGTACAGCACGGCAGTGGGGCTGTATATGCTCTGTATTACCGGCAGACCAATGAACATCGTGTTCATCACGCCCATCAAAAGCTCGTATATCGGCGCGTTTTCATCGTGCATGCACAGTACGCGTGCGGTAATCGCCGACAGCACGTAGGCTAGAAAGACCATCGCGGTTAATATAAGCAGTACATGTATCATGTCCGCGCCGGTAATGCTCGGTCTGTCACCTATGACGGAGTTGAGTACTGCACAGCTCAAAAACACGTTCATTACCAGAAAGCTCAGGCTACGCGCAAAGTTTTTATCCAGCACCTTGCGACGCGCACAGATATAGCCAACCAGCATGAGTACGACAAATGTTATCATTTTGGATATCAGAGCGGAAAAACTCATATTTTTGACCTCATATCAATGTATATTATATATGCAGAACCAGCTTTGCCACGAAAATGTAAATCAGCAGGGAAACCGCGTCGGTCACGGTGGATATAAGTGGGTTTGCCATCACTGCGGGGTCAACGCCCAGTTTTTCCGCGAGTATGGGCAACGTACTACCCACGACCTTTGCAAACATAACGATGAACAGCACCGAAAGGCTTACAGTTGCCGCCACGGCGACAGTCACGCTGTCATTATTAAGTAGCATTCCGTCTACCAACAGCATCTTCACAAAGTTCACAGCCGCAAGAGTTAAGCCGCAGATGAGAGACACACGCAGTTCCTTCCACATTACGAAAAACGCGTCGCGCGGCTCCGTGTCACCGAGCGAGAGCGAGCGGATAACGGCGGTCGATGCCTGTGCGCCGGAGTTGCCGCCGGTACCCATGAGCATGGGGATAAAAGCCTCAAGCCCCGCCTGAACGGACAGCGTGTCCTCAAATCCTGTTAAAATCATGCTTGTGAACGTTGCCGACAGCATGAGGAACATGAGCCACGGAATGCGGTTTTTCCACATTTCAAATATCCCCGTGCGGGAATACGGCTTGTCCGACGGCGTCATACCGGCCATGATTTCAAAGTCCTCAGTGGCCTCCTGCTCCATGA
>CAZBYU010000134.1:0-4524 GCA_964496235.1 uncultured Oscillospiraceae bacterium
GCGTGTGCATGGGCGGTGGCTTCTCCGTCGGTGCGGGCATCGCACACGCACTTGAACAAAGCGGCGATAAACGACCGGTGTTCGGCGTGGTGGGCGACTCGACGTTTTTCCACAGCGGCATTACCGGCGCGGTGGAGATAATATACAACAGCGCGAACATGATCCCCATTGTGCTGGATAACCACATCACCGGCATGACCGGGCATCAGGACAACCCCGGCACCGGCTTCAACCTCCTCGGCGAGGTTGCGGCGGCTATAAAAATAGAGGACGTTTTGCATGCGGTCGGCTTTGAAAACATCATTATCGTCGACCCGAACGACCTTGCCGCCATGACGAAGGCACTCAATGACGCAATGGCGAGCGAAAAGCGTGCGGCGGTGATATGCCGGAGACCGTGCCTTTTGATAAAGCGCGAAAAGCAGGAGCGTTCACTTTGCCATGTGGACGCGGATAAATGCATAGGGTGCAAAAAGTGCCTTGGTGTGGGTTGCCCGGCGTTGATGATGAAAAACGGAAAATCAAGCATCAACAGTGCCCAGTGCGTGGGGTGTACGGTGTGCGCACAGGTGTGTCCCGTGGGCGCGATAGCCCGGAAGGAGGCATAAGCGATGCAGACGAAAACAGTGATTCTTGCCGGTGTCGGCGGACAGGGTGCAATCTTGACCGCGCGTGTGCTTGTAAACGGGCTTATGCGCACCGGGTACGATGTGAAGATGAGCGAGGTACACGGCATGAGCCAGCGCGGCGGCAGCGTCACCACGCAGGTGCGCTACGGCGACAAGGTGTATTCGCCCCTCGTCGGCAAGGGCGCGGCGGACATACTTGTGGCGTTTGAAAAGATGGAGGCTGTGCGTTATGCCGACTATCTCAAGCCCGAGGGTATCGCCGTGATAAACGACTATGAAATGGCGTCCTCTGCCACGGCGGCGGGGCTGGCACAGTATCCGGCGGGGTGCGTGGAGGCGATGGAGGATGCGTTCAAGTGCTACACTCTCAATGCCGCCGACATTGCCGTAAGGCTGGGTACGGAAAAGTGCATGAACATCGTCCTTTTCGGCGCGATGACCAAGGCACTCGCCCTCAACGGCATAGACTGGGAAAGCGTGATACGCGAAACCGTACCGGAAAAGTTTGTCGAGCTTAATCTCGCGGCATATCGCGCCGGACGCGAAGCCGTCTGATTCAAGGTAAATACGAAAATGTTCCGCGCTGAAAAATGCGTGGAACATTTTTTGAATTAAGCAGTCTAAGAGTGTGTAAGCCGAAAAAGGCAAACATATTAGGGAAGGAAAAAGGAATTATGAAAAAGACGGTTATTTTATTTATTTGCGCGGTGCTGGTGTCTATGCTGTGTGCATGCTCCGCGGCGAAGCTCGCCCCCGCAGATCTTAAAGAGAGCGATTATAACGGCGTGACTTTCAACGACAAGGTTCAGCTCTTCGTGAAACAGCGCACCGTGACCGATGAGACCGAGGAAGTCACTCTCGATATGGAGAATATAAGCGACGCGGACTACACCTATGACGCGGTTCAGCGTCTGGAAATCTACGACGGCGAGAAGTGGCGTGTCGTACCCGACAAGCAGGAGGCTGTCACCATGGCGATCTACACCCTCCCCGCTCAGAGCAGTGAGGAGATAAGCTTCAACTTTGCCGCGCATTACGATAAGCTCGGCGAGGGTCGCTATCGCATAGTGGTGCCTCTGGTCTCGGCAAGCGGCGAGCAGGTTTATGCCTCCGCCGAGTTCGGCATAGGTCGCGCGGAGAAGTAAAAAACTCGTATTGCGTATAAAAATTCAAGCCGCCGGGATCTCCCGACGGCTTGTGTATATTACACACGGTGTAAAAGCACGTCAATATCGGCGCACGGCACGCAAATGGTTAACATATTATTATCAGTTTTTCGGTTGACCCGCGCGTGAGAAAATGGTATACTGCCGTGTATGCAAATTGTTGCAATATATGTGAATTTAAGTTTTTTGATATATGGGAGGCTCGCATGAAGGGAAGCCGTGGGTTTAGAATTGCATTCGGAATCGTGGTTATGGCGGTGTTCGTGGCGTATTTTGCGTTGCGCTTTTCCGTTTCGCCGCGCACGAGCGACTTTGATGATTATCACGCGGTCGTATACGGCGATTTGAAAAAGATTCTCGACGCGGGCGGCACGATAGAAGACTATTACCGCTCCGAGCCGCGTCTTTCCGTATATCTCGAGGGCAACACCCAGCCTGCCGAGGAACAGCCTGTCGAGCAGGTCGAACAGGTGGTTGAGCCTACTCCCGAGCCGACACCCGACCCCACCTCTCCCGCCGGCAAGGCCGCCGCACTCGGCTTGCCCACACCGCCGGATGTTGACATTCAAAGCTGGGAGTACATGCTTGTAAACGGTGACAACTCCATCGGACAGTACGAGCCGGAAAGCCTTGCCTACCTCAACCAGACTGCGGACGAGACCGACATTCAGACCGACTACAACGCAAATCGTTGCGCGGTCGACTCCCGCATTGCACAGGCGGCTCTTGATATGGCACTCGGCTGTAAGGCGGAGGGCTACCCGGTGTTCCTCTCCTCCGGCTACAGAAGCTACACCGATCAGGACGCGAATTTCCAGCGCATCTGCGCCAATAACGGTATTACCGACGGCAAGGACGCAAACGGACACTATATCACCATGCCCGCCGGGTGCAGTGAACACCAGACCGCGCTGTGCGTGGATATAACCGACGTTTACCGTAGCATCAAAAACGACGAGATAGAGGACACAGACACCTGCAAGTGGCTCATCGCCCACTGTGCCGAGTATGGCTTTATTCATCGCTTCCCTGCGGAGAAGATGGACGTGACGGGCGTTATGAACGAGGGCTGGCACTTCCGCTATGTTGGCATGGAGGCGGCCGCATATATAATGGACAACGGTCTCTGCCTTGAGGAGTTTGTCGCGCTTTATAACGGCGAGCCGGTTACAGCGGATACCGCCGACGCGACCGAGACCGACACCGGCGCGGCATGACACGGCGTAAAAAAGAGTATAAATAATATTATCCCCTACGGTTCAGCTGAACCGTGGGGGATTTGTTTATATTGAGATTACATGTCACACTGTCGGACAGCGCAGAACGACGGTCACGCCCTCGCCGCTCATGGGGAGGGTGAGAATATTGGAATCGGAGAATACGACGTTGTCGCACAGCGCGGTGAACGCATCAACGCCGGAAAGCTCGTCAAAGCCGAAGCCGACGCCCTTGTAGTGCATGGGGACCGCGACAGACGCGCCGACAGCGTCGGCAATGCGATGCGCGGTGGGTGCGTCCACGGTGTAAAACCCGCCCACAGGCAACATAAGCACGTCCACATGACCGAGCGCGGCAAGCTGTTGCGCGGAAAGCTCGTGACCCAGGTCGCCCAGATGCACAAGGCGCATACCCTCCGCGTCGATCACGGTGACGCGGTTTTTGCCGCGCTTTGCGCCGTTTGCCTCGTCGTGATAGGTCACCATCTCGGTGACAGTGAATGTCGGGGTGCGTCCGGTTTTCTTCACGGCATCGGCATAGCCGTGGTCTGCATGGGCGTGGCTTAAAATAACCGCGTCCGCCGCAAGCTCCTTCGGCAGAGCAAGCCCGGGGACATACCCGGGGGCGTAGGGGTCAATGACGGCAGAGCCGTCGGCACTGTCGAGCCTGAAGCAGGAGTGACCGTACCATGTGAGTGTCATGCGCTTAACCTCCTTGTACTCTTATATATCCAGCCCCTGCAAATAGCGGCGGAACATGTCGTATATATGGTTGCCGGACATGCGGCGAATGAACGAGCGGGTGCGTTGTATGCCGAGGTGAAGCTCACGCACGGTGAGCTTGTTTTCAACGGACATGGCAACGAACACCGTACCTACCTCATGTACGCCGTCACCGTCCGGACCTGCAAGACCGGTCACGCCAAAGCCCACGTCCGCGCCTAGAAGCCCTCTTACGCGTTCTGCCATCTCCCGGGCGACCTCCTCGCTGACCGCGCCCTTTTCCTCAATGAGTGCGGGGTCAATGCCGAGAAGCGTGGCTTTTGCGGCGTTCGTATAGGTCACGACCCCGCCGAGGAAAAATTCGCTTGCCCCGGGCAGGTCGGTGAAGCGTTTTGCTACCTCGCCGCCGGTACAGCTTTCCGCCGTGGCAAAGGTGAGCGGCTTTTCGCGCAAAAGCTCCATCACGGCCTCTTCAATGGTCTCCACGTCCTCACCGTACACGAATTCGCCAAGCCGCTCCTTCACATGCTCTCTCACCGGGGCGATCATAGCCTCTGCCTCTGCGGCAGTGTCGGCCTTGGCGGTTATCTGGACAAGGCAGTCGCATTCCTTGGCGTAGGGGGCCATGCTGGGGTTCGTCATTGTGTTCATCTCGTCGGCGAACATATCGTCCACGGCACTTTCGCCTATGCCGAACACACGCACCGAGTGCGACACGATCTCTCCGTCACCGAGGCGGCGGAGGTAGGGGACCGCGCTTTCGATGAGCATGGCGCGGCACTCCTTGGG
>CAZBYU010000135.1:0-4513 GCA_964496235.1 uncultured Oscillospiraceae bacterium
CCCTTGTGCGCCTCGGCTTTGTAAACGGCACGCACGCGCTCACCACGGCAATGTTTTCTCTCTGCAAACCGGGTGAGACCGTTCTTGCCGCAACAGGGCTTCCTTATGACACACTGCGTAATGCTATCGGTATAAGCGGTGATTGCCACGGTTCACTCAAATTCTACGGCATAGATTACGCACAGGTCGATATGACCACCTCCGGCGAACCGGACTATGACGGCATTGCCCGCGCGACAAGCAACGATAAAGTCACCGGCGTGATGATCCAGCGTTCACGCGGCTATGCCGACAGAAAGGCACTTACCGTGCAGGAGATAGAGAAAATCGTAAAAACCGTAAGGCGGGTAAACCCCAACGCCAACATAATGGTGGATAACTGCTACGGCGAATTTACGGATATAATAGAGCCGACGCATGTCGGTGCGGATATTATCGCAGGCTCACTCATAAAAAACCCCGGTGGCGGAATCGCGCCCACAGGAGGCTATGTTGCCGGCAAGGCAGAGCTTGTCGAACGCGCCGCAATGCGCCTGACAACCCCCGGCATCGGCGGTGAATGCGGCTCGACCCTCGGCAACAACCGCCTTTTGTATCAGGGTCTTTTTATGGCACCGCACACCGTGGCTCAGGCACTGAAAACCGCCGTTTTCTGTTCGGCTATGATGGACGAGATGGGCATACCCAGCTCCCCCGCAGTGGACGAAAAACGCTCTGATATTATTCAGATGGTGCATTTGGGATCGCCCGAGGCTATGGAACGCTTCTGTCTCGGCATACAGGCGGGCGCACCTGTGGATTCCTTTGTCACGCCCGAGCCTTGGCCTATGCCGGGGTATGATTGTCCGGTCATCATGGCGGCGGGGGCGTTTATACAGGGAGCGTCCATAGAGTTGTCCGCAGACGGACCGATGCGTCCGCCGTACACGGTTTATATGCAGGGCGGCTTGACCTTTGAGTCGGGAAAGCTCGGAATAATGATGGCTGTCAGTGCCATGTTAGATAAGTAATCGGCATATACTCAATACATGGGGAGGTGCTCCATGTATTCAAAACCGTTTTTTCGGCGTAGGTCGCGCCGTGTTTACCCGGATGTCAGAAGCTCGTGTGCAAATAACGGAAGGCTAAAACCCGCTACCCGCACAGTGATCTTCATCTCGTCGGCGATGTTTCTGCTTTTTGTCGTAACGGCGGCAGTTTATGTCCGCCGTGTGTCGACAGACATTGCGACTGCGAATGCACGAGATGTCATCACGGCGCGTGCCAATGATGCCATTATGCAGACTCTGTCTGAGGGCAACTATGAAGGGGATTATTTCGTCACATTTCAAAAATCCGACAGCGGTGAAATAACTGCAATCAGCAGTAATATGGCGCGGATAAACTCGTTCACCTCACGTGTTCTCGATAAAATCCTTGCCGACGGTGACAATAATGCTATAACCGTTGCAATTCCAATCGGAAATCTCACAGGTGCGGCGTTGTTGATGGGGCGCGGACCGAAGCTCCCGGTGAAAATCATGGTTTTAAGCTCGTCCGCAGTTGAATTCTCAAATAGTGTTGTAACAGCGGGAATAAACCAAACCAAGCACCAAATTGACCTCAATGTCACGATGGATATGAAGCTATTGCTCCCTTGGGAAACGAAGACCGACACTGTGGAAACTCATGCGTTAATTGCAGACACTGTGATCGTCGGCAAAGTACCGGATACGTACTTGAACATGCAACAAACGAAAGGCAGATAAAAAATGGACGCACAAAAGGAAATAATACGGCTAAGACGTGAGATAGAAAAATACGCGCGGCTTTATTATGTCTATGATAATCCCGCGATATCCGACTATGAGTATGACATGCTTATGCAGAGGCTGAAGGCTCTTGAAGCGCTCAACCCCGAGTTCATTACGCCCGATTCTCCGACACAGCGTGTCGGAGGTGAGGTTCTCAACGGCTTTGAGGAGGTTACGCACCAAGTTCCGCTTGAAAGTTTGACGGACGTATTCTCATATGATGAGCTTTTCGCGTTCGGTGAGCGAATGGATTCCACCATTGTTACCGCGCATGATTATACTGTTGAACCTAAAGTGGATGGGCTTTCCATGTCTCTGGAGTATGAGAACGGTGTGTTCGTCCGTGGTGCGACGCGCGGTAACGGTCTCATAGGAGAAAACGTGACGGAGAATCTACGCACTGTCCGTTCGCTTCCTCTGCGTATTGAAGGCGCACCCAAAAGGCTCATCGTCCGCGGTGAGGTCTACATGTCCAAATCCGTTTTCAATGAGCTTAACGAGCAGAGAGAGAAAAACGGCGAACAGCTTCTCGCAAATCCTCGCAATGCCGCCGCAGGCTCAATGCGACAGCTTGACCCGAAGGTCGCGGCATCGCGCAAGCTCGACATTATTTTCTTCAACATGCAGTATTCCTCAGACAATAATTACACCACGCACGTTGAGACGCTCGATGCCATGCGTGCCATGGGCTTTCCGGTGATACCCTATAAACGCTTTGACAATATAAAAGACTGTGTCGAGCGTATAGAGTGGCTTGGCGAGAACAGGGGAGAGCTACCGTATGATATGGACGGCGCGGTCATAAAGATCAACTCCCTTGCACAGCGCGATGCACTCGGTAGTACGGCAAAAGCACCGCGTTGGGCGGTCGCCTTCAAGTATCCGCCTGAGAAAAAAGAAAGCCGTGTTGTTGACATAGTCATTCAGGTCGGACGCACCGGAGTTTTGACCCCCAAGGTCATTGTCGAGCCTGTCCGTCTTGCGGGAACAACGGTTTCCGCCGCAACGCTCCACAACCAGGATAACATAGACCGACTTGACCTTCGTATAGGTGACACCGTGCTTTTGCAGAAGGCGGGAGAGATAATCCCCGAGGTTCTTTCCGTAAACAAAGCAAAACGCCCGGACGGCACGGTTCCTTTTGTTATGCCCGGTGTATGCCCCGAGTGTGGATCGCCCGTCGTTCGTGACGATGACGGTGTGGCTCTGCGCTGTACAAGCCCGGAGTGTCCCGCTCAAAGATTACGCAATATCGCGCACTTCGCTTCCCGCGAGGCGATGGATATCGACGGTCTGGGCATATCTGTATGCGAAAGCCTTATTGCAAGCGGTCTTGTGAACTCCGCGGCGGATCTGTACTACCTCGACGCACAAAGCGTTGCCGAGCTTGACCGTATGGGCAAAAAATCCGCAGACAATCTCATTGCCGCTGTCGAAAAAAGCAAGAGTGCGGGACTTGCGCGGCTTCTGTGCGGCTTCGGGATTCGCCAAGTCGGACAGAAAGCGGCAAAAGTTCTCGCCGCACACTTTGAAAGCCTTGATGCTCTCATTGAGGCGGACGCGACCGCGCTTACCGATATTCCCGACATAGGCGAGATCACGGCGGGCTTTATCACCGAGTGGTTTAATAACCCACAATCCATGCACCTCATCGGTAGGCTTCGCGAAGCCGGAGTAAGCTTTGAAAGTCAAGAAGAAAAGCATGATGATCGCTTTGCCGGCATAACCTTTGTCCTCACCGGAACGCTTGAAAAATACACCCGAGACGAGGCTTCGGCGATTATAGAAAGCTTTGGCGGCAAAACCAGCTCTTCCGTCTCAAAAAAGACGGGATACGTCCTTGCCGGTGAAAACGCTGGAAGCAAGCTGACCAAGGCGGAAAGTCTGGGTGTGAAGATAATAAGCGAGCAGGATTTTGCCGCTATGATAGAGTAAGATTCATAAATAACTTTGACCCGCTGCGGCACATGCCGCGGCGGATGTCATTTTTATGAGTGTATGAATATAATATCCCGAGGGCTATTTTCACCCTTGGGAGGAATAAAAATTGACTGCAAAAAAGTCCGATAATGCCTACAGATACGGCGCACTGCCGGAAAACGCCCCACTTGCGGCGGCATATGTTCCAATGCAACGCGCCGCAGCTCCCGCATATGAGGCAAATGAAGCACTCTCTAGAGGTACTCTTTTCCCCGGTCTTGACCTGCCGTTTATGAATATAGTCAACAACGACGTTGCACAGACCCCATTGACAGAGCTTCAAGCCGTTTGCTTTGTCGCGCACGAGCTTGCCTTATATCTGGATACACACCGCGATGATGCGGAGGCTTTTCAGATGTACCAGACTTTCCTCACGCTGAAAAAAGAGGCGCATGAACGTTATGCCAAGCTCTGTGGACCTATAACGCACAGCGATATGTTGGGTGCAACGTCCTATGTTTGGTCTGATGACCCATGGCCTTGGGATTATAAGCGTAAATCGGAGGAATGAGCCGTGTTCATATATGAAAAGAAGCTTCAATACCCTGTAAGAATAAAAAACACGAATCCCGCTCTCGCCAAATTCATTATCTCGCAATACGGCGGACCGCATGGCGAGCTTGGCGCGTCTCTGCGATATCTGAGCCAGCGTTATTCCATGCCGTATCCGGAGCTTAAAGGCTTATTAACGGACATCGGTAGAGAAGCCTCTGAAATGTTCCTTTCAGAGGCTACCGCTT
>CAZBYU010000136.1:0-4506 GCA_964496235.1 uncultured Oscillospiraceae bacterium
TCATCTTCGGCAAGTGGCTGGAAAGAGACCCGGAGGTCTTCCTCATGGACGAGCCTACCCGCGGCATTGATGTCGGCGCGAAGTACGAGATTTACGAGCTGATAGTCAAGATGGCAAAGCGCGGAAAGACCATAATCGTGGTATCTTCCGAGATGCCGGAAATCCTCGGCATTACCAATCGAATCGGAGTTATGTCGAACGGGCGGCTGGCCGGCATTGTCGACACGAAAGATGCCAACCAAGAAGAGTTGCTCAGGCTCAGTGCCAAATATCTTTGAGTGGAGGAGATGGAAAACATGGCTAATATTGATAAAATACTCAGCTATGAGGAAGAACAGAAATTACTCGAGCCGATTGACAGCTATATAGGCGGTATTCAGCAGAAGATAAACACTCTGCGTGCCGACGGCACTGACAGAGTCATCGCGCTGACAAACCACATTGCCGTCATTAAAGAAAACGCGAATTATACCAAGGACGAGAAAAAGACTATAATAGCCTCCGACAAGGAGGAGCTTGCCAAGGCAAAGGCGGTCGAGGCGAAGAATAAGGACGAGATAAACGCCCTTATAAAGGACGCGGTGTCCTATCTCGACAAGCACTTTGATGCCGACTATTATACCCCGGTCGTGAAGTCCTGCAAGTTGCAGAAGGCCGCCGAGGAAGCCCGCTATGCCGATGAGCTTGCCGAGCTGAAGGCCGCGCATACGAAGGAGCTTGCTAAGCTCACCGATCAGGGCGAGATAAAGGACGAGAAGTACGTCTACAAAAATAGGCAGTTTGATGCCAAGCTCAAGCACGATTCCACCTTACAGGAGATAAAGGATCGCATGCACAACGCACATGCATACCGTTATCACCTTATAGACCTGTTGCGCCTTTCGCACTTCACCCAGGCGGAAAAGCTCAAGCAGAGCTGGGAAAACTATAAATATACCTTCAATGTGAGGCAGTTCTTCCTCACAAACGGTCTTTATATTGTTATAGTCTGTGTCTTTGTCCTGCTTTGCATCTTAGCCCCCGTCGTCAAGGGTACCGACCTTTTGACAGTCAATAATATCCTCAACATACTTCAGGCGGCATCGCCCCGTATGTTCCTTGCCCTCGGTGTCGGCGGTCTGATCCTCCTCGGCGGTACGGACCTTTCCGTCGGTCGTATGGTGGGTACGAGCATGGTGCTTTGCACGATGATCATGCACAAGGGCATAAACACCGGTGCTATCTTCGGTCATATCTTTGACTTCACCATGCTTCCCATAGGTCTGCGTGTTGTGCTCGCGTTGCTGGCCTGTTGCATTGTCACAACGACGTTCTCGGCAGTCGCCGGCTTCTTCACCGCACGCTTTAAGATCCACCCCTTTATATCCACCATGGCTAACATGCTCATCATGTTCGGTCTCATGACCTTTGCCACGAAGGGTGTTTCCTTCGGTGCTATCGAAGTGTCTATCCCCAAGATGATCATGCCGAAGATCGGTCGCTTCCCGACTATTATACTCTGGGCAATTGCGGCAATTGCAATAATGTACTTTGTCTGGAACAAGACAACGCTCGGCAAGAACATGTACGCCGTCGGCGGCAACCCCGAAGCGGCGGCGGCATCCGGTATCAACGTCTTCAAGGTGACTATCACGGCGTTTGCCATCGCCGGTGTACTCTATGGCTTCGGCGCGTGGCTTGAATGCATCCGTATGGTCGGCTCCGGCTCCGCCTCGTATGGTCAGGGCTGGGAGACTGACGCTATCGCGGCGTGTGTTGTCGGCGGTATCTCGTTTAGCGGCGGCATCGGTAAGATCTCCGGTATTGTTGTCGGTGTTCTCATCTTCACCGCGCTGACCTACTCGCTCACCGTTCTCGGCGTAGACACTAACCTCCAGTTTGTCTTCTCCGGAATCATCATTCTCGCGGCCGTCACAATCGACTGCCTGAAGTACGTCCAGAAGAAGTAAGCCGCTTTCCCGATTGTTTTTTACGGCTGGGGAGAAAAGCCGGTACAATATTAAAAGCAAAAAGGTGCACAAATGTGCACCTTTTTGTGAGCAGAGAGGAATAACTATGAATCAGATATATAAATTTTCCGCTCCCGGTCGCACGGAGATAAGTGGCAATCAGGTCGACCACCAGAATGGTTGCGTTCTTGCCGGTGCTGTGAATCTGGAAAGTGTGGCGGAGGTATCGCTTAATAATACTGACCTTATCCGCGTCGATTCAGAGGGCTATTCGCCTGTAGAGGTCGACTTGAACGACCTTTCCGTCCATGATGATGAGAAAAACACCACAGCCGCCCTTATCCGCGGCGTGGCGGCGGCGTTTGCACAGCGCGGCTGTAAGCTCTCCGGCTTCGATGCCCGCGTCAGCTCCACGGTTTTGCCCGGAAGCGGACTCAGCTCGTCTGCCGCGTTTGAGGTGCTTATCGGCACTATATGCAATAGTCTCTTTTTTAATGAAAGTCTCACCCCTGTGGAAATCGCTCAGATCGGTCAGTGGGCGGAGAATGTCTATTTCGGCAAGCCCTGCGGCTTGATGGATCAAATGGCGTCAGCCGTCGGCGGCATGGTGTTTATCGACTTTGCCGACCCGGAGAAGCCCGTGGTTGAGCGGCTGGACTTTGACTTTTCCGCGGCGGGTCATGCCCTGTGCATTATCGACTCCGGTGCGGATCACGCCGACATGACCGGCGAATACGCCGCCGTTCCGGGTGAGCTGAAGGCTCTGAGTGCGTTGTTCGGCAAATCCGTATTGCGTGAAGTACCCGAGGAAGAGTTCGTTGCTGTGCTTCCTCAGCTTCGTCACAGAGTGCCGGATCGCGCCATATTGCGCGCCTTCCACTTCTACCGCGAGAACGACCGCGTCCGCGCACAGGCAGATGCACTCCGCCATAACGATTTTGACACCTTCCTACGTCTCGTCAAGGAGTCCGGGCGCAGTTCATGGATGTACATGCAGAATGTTATACCCAACGGTGCTGTTGAGCATCAGGACATGGCTGTTGCCCTCGCCCTGTGTGATACCCTCCTGCAAGGGCGTGGTGCTTATCGCGTTCACGGCGGCGGCTTTGCCGGTACGGTTCAGGCGTTTGTACCCATGGACATGCTCAATGAGTTCAAAGCCGGCATTGAAAACGTCCTCGGTGCGGGTAGCTGCCATGTGCTGTCTATACGCGGCGAGGGAAGCGGACGCATACAATAACCCCTAAGTCTGAATAAGTCTGAAAAAAGGACTGATGCAATGATAATGCATCAGTCCTTTCAGTCTGTTAAAAACTATGCATCAAGGAAAAAACAACAGAGTAGCGGGGGAGCTTGAGGGGGCAAGACCCGCCTCAAATTGGATAAACCGCCGCAGAAAAGCCATGAGTATCAAGGCTTTTCGGGCGAAGCAGCATTTTGAAGTATTCAAAATGCTCGGCGGATTCGGCTTGTCAAAAAAGTTCAACAGAACTTTTTTGACAAGCTGAAAGGACTGATGCAATGATAATGCATCAGTCCTTTTAATTCAGCTGTTGTCCGCGTCGCTCGTGGCGTTCTCCTCGTCACCGTCGGTGGTTAAATGGAGTTCACTGCCCAACAGATCAAGAAACAGTGGGATCGCGGCATTTTTATAGTCTTCAAACCAAACTACGCCGAAATCAAGACATTTTTCTTTTATCGGGATAAATGTAATATTATCTGAAGAGTAGAAGCTATAATTCTTCATCCAAGCGGGGAGAATGGATACGCCCATGCCGGTTTCAACCTGCATTATTATCGTCCCAAACTGCTTTGAGGTCACTTGGTGCTTGATCGGCAGACCTATTTCATTTGCCGTCTCAAACGCAATTCGACGAAAGGCTATATTCGGCGCATCTTCGCTCATGATAAAAGTGTCGTTTTCAAGCAGGGAATAATCCGGGCTGTCCGAGGTGACAAATGGGTGATCCTTCCTCAGCACGAGACATAGATCCTCCTTCCACAGCACATGGTACGCCAGCGGTCGCTTTTGCGGTAGCTCCTTGTGGTTTATCCATGTAAAGGCTAGGTCAATGTCCCCGCTATCCAGAGCGTCTTTAAGAACGCTTAATTGATCGGTGTAGATGTCAAGGGCTATGTCCGGATATAGCTGTCTGAACTCCTGCAAAAGCCTCGACAGTATGGGCTGGAACACTACGGTGTATCCGATTTTGACGCTTCCGCGCAGTCCTGCCTTGGCTCTCAGAAGCTGCTTTTCAATCTCTTCAAGCTTCATGAGAATAGACGGGCAGGCGTTTTGCAGAATCTCACCTGCCGGCGTGAGCGTGACCGAGCGTGAGTTTCTCTCGAAAAGCGTAACACCGAGTTGCTTCTCCAAATCCGCAATCTGTTGGCTCAATGCCGGCTGAGCAAGATAAAGGTTCATTGCGGCCTTTGTGAAATTCAGACACTTCGCAAGCTCCATGAAATAACGTAACTGACGTGTGTTAATGTCAATAATTGATCACCCCATCTCTTTTTCAAAAATCAAGACTTTTTTACTATTTTTTAATTATAT
>CAZBYU010000137.1:0-4478 GCA_964496235.1 uncultured Oscillospiraceae bacterium
CCGTCAACCTCGACTCCGTGGGCAACATGCCCTGCAACCCCGCCATCGGCGGCACAGGCAAGGGTCATCTCGTGCGTGAGCTGGACGCGCTCGGCGGGGAAATGGCGAAAGCCGCGGACAGGGCGTGTATACAATACCGTATGCTCAACCTCGGCAAGGGTCCTGCTGTGCATTCTCTTCGCGCACAGGCAGACCGCCGCCGTTATCAGGAGGTCATGAAGCATACTCTTGAATTGCAAGAAAACCTCCGTGTGAAACAGGCGGAGGTCGTGGATATCGGCGTGGAGAACGGTCATGTTGTCTCCGTGACAACGGTTATGGGTGCTGTGTGGCGGTGCAACGCCGTCATACTCGCCACAGGCACATATCTCGCCGGGCGTACCATAGTCGGCGAGGTTTTGCGCGATTCGGGGCCGGACGGTCTTGCCGCGGCGATGGCTCTCGCCCCGCGGCTGAGCGAGCTTGGGCTTTCCATGCGCCGCTTCAAAACCGGCACACCCCCGCGCGTCAACGCACGCACGGTCGACTTTTCCAAGATGGAGCTTCAACCCGGAGACGATGACCCTGAGGCGTTTTCCTTCTCTACGCACACCGCCCCGCTTAACTCCGCCGTGTGCTATCTCACTTATACAAATGCCCGCACCCACGAGATTATACGTCAGAATCTCGACCGCAGTCCGATATACTCCGGCGTTATAGAGGGCGTGGGACCTCGCTATTGTCCGAGCATTGAGACCAAGGTCATGACCTTTGCCGACAAGCCCCGCCACCAGCTTTTTGTCGAGCCTATGGGGCTTAACACCGAGGAGCTTTATATTCAGGGCTTTTCCTCGTCCCTGCCGGAGGAGGTTCAGGTGGAGATGTTGCACACCGTGGCGGGTCTGGAGAATGCGGAGATGACGCGCTGTGCCTACGCGATAGAATACGACTGTATCGACCCTACCGAGCTGTACCCCACTCTCGAGACGAAGAAGATCTCCGGGCTTTACGGCGCGGGTCAATTCAACGGCTCGTCGGGATATGAGGAGGCGGCAGTACAGGGCTTCGTGGCGGGCGTGAACGCCGCGCTGAAGCTTAAAGCCGAGCCGCCGCTTATCCTGCGCCGCACGGACGGTTATATCGGCACGCTGATAGATGACCTTGTCACCAAAGGCACGAATGAGCCTTATCGCATGATGACCTCGCGCAGTGAGTACCGTCTTTTGCACCGCCAGGACAATGCCGACGAACGCCTCACGGCAATAGGTCGGCGTATAGGGCTTGTCTCCGAGGCACGAGAGCGCGAGGTCGAGGCGAAGTACGCGCTTGTTCGGCAGGAGCTTCAACGCCTTGAAAGAACGCACCTCGCCCCATCGGACGCACTTGACGCCGTGCTTGCCGAGCGTGGCACCGCACCGACGAATACCGGCGCGTCTCTTGCCGAGCTTATCCGCCGTCCGCAGATAAGCTATGCCGATCTCTCTCCCTTTGACAAAGGCCGTCCGGAGCTACCCCGCGCGGTTACACAGCAGGCAGAGATTCGCCTGAAATACGACGGATATATAAAGCGTCAGCTCCGCGACGTGGAAGAGCTTGAACGCATGGAGGCTCGCGCCCTGCCCACGGACATTGACTATGACGAAGTTCCGGGGCTTAGAATAGAGGCGCGTGAGAAGCTGAAAAAGATACGCCCTACCAGCTTCGGTCAGGCGGGACGCATATCGGGCGTAAGCCCGGCGGACGTGTCGGTGCTTATGATTTATATGGAGAGCAGAAAATGAGCAAGATTGTATTGGGCTTTTCCGGCGGGGTCGACTCCGCCGTGTCCGCCGTGCTGTTGAAAAACGCCGGGCATGAGGTCGTAGGGCTTTATATGGACAATACGGACGAAAAATCCCTTGCCGATGCCGTCGCAGCGGCTGAGTTCGTCGGGATACCGCTGGAGGTTGTCGACGTTCGCGCCGCACTTGATGAGCGCGTGTGCCGTCCTTTTGCCGAGTGCTATTTGCGCGGCAAAACGCCAAACCCCTGTATAATCTGCAACCCCACCCTCAAGTTCAAAACCCTCCTCGAATGCGCCGACCGCGTCGGCGCGGAGCTTGTCGCAACCGGGCACTACGCCCATGCAGAGAGCGGCGCGATATACAAGGGTCGCCCCTCGAACGACCAGAGCTATATGCTCTGCCGCCTGACACGCGAGCAAGCGGCGCGGGTCATCTTCCCGCTCGGAAAGCTCGAAAAGAGCGAGACGCGTACATTGGCGGAGCAGTTCGGTCTCCCCGTGGCGCACAAGCCCGACAGTATGGAGATCTGCTTTATTCCCGATAAGGACTACATTTCGTGGCTCTCTCGCCGCAACACCTTGCCCGGCGAGGGCGATTTCGTGTTGCACGGCGAGGTCATCGGACGGCATGAGGGTATATACCGCTACACCGTCGGTCAACGCCGCCCCGGTCTTGTCGACGGACGCAAAGTGTATATTTCCCGCATTGACGCTATGACGAACACGATTGAGCTTGCACTGTGGGAGGAGCTATTCAAAACCGAGGTTACGGCGCGTGGCTTCAACTGGCTCATTGATACGCCCACCGCGCCTATACGCGCAAGTGTGCGTGTGCGCCACACGAAGTGGGAGAACCCACCCTGCACCGCTTACGTCGAGGGCGATTCGGTACGCATAGAGTGTGATGAACCCGTCCGCGCACCTGCGGCGGGTCAGTCCGCCGTGCTGTATGACGGTGACCGTCTTCTCGGCGGCGGTTTTATTGTATAAAAATGGAGGGTTTGAGAAAATGACCGATCTGCATTATATAATCGACCTTGTCTCCTCTGCGGAGCGTGAGGCGGCAAAGCTTATGCTTCAAGCGCATGACATTATGGCGGAGGCAAAGACCGACCTCCGCAACGTCGTCACGGAGTACGACCGTCGTGTGCAGGAGCTTCTCATGCGCCGCCTGAGTGACGGCGTACCCGGTGCGCGGTTTTTCTGCGAGGAGAACAGTGTCCACGAGGATCTTACCGCGCCCGACGTGTTCGTGATCGACCCTATCGACGGCACAATGAACTTTGTCCGCCACATGCATCACAGCTGTGTATCCGTTGCCTACCTGAGCGGCGGCGAAACCAAAGCCGCCTGCGTCTATGACCCTTATAAAGACGAGCTTTTCACCGCCGTACTCGGCGAGGGTGCAAAGCTGAACGGTTGTGCTATCCATGTCGATGATGCACCTCTTTCCGAAAACCTTGTATGTTTGGGTACTTCTCCGTATCGCACCGACCTTGCGGACGAGACCTTCCGCCTTGCCCGCATTGCCTATGATGCCGGGCTGGATCTGCGTCGTTTTGCCTCGGCAGAGCTGGATCTGTGTGCCGTGGCGGCGGGACGCGCGGGGCTGTATTTTGAACTATACGCCTCACTTTGGGATTTTGCCGCCGGTGCGCTGATCGTCCGTGAGGCGGGCGGCGTATGCACGGATATCTCCGGTGCGCCGCTACGCTATGACGGAAGTGCCTCTTCCGTTGCCGCCGGTGGTATCCGGGCATATGCCGACTTTATGGAGCTTATAAAATGACCGCGCCGCTTCATCGCACCGCGCCCGTAGATTGGCGCGATAGCGTCACCGGAACAAATGCCGTCATCAAAGCTCTCGCCGCAGAGCATGAGCTTGACGAAGGCTACGCCCTTGTTGCCTACTACCAGACACAGGGGCGCGGACGCTTGGGACGTAGCTTTTCCTCTCCGGAGGGCGGGGTGTACCTCTCCGTTTTGTTCTATCCCGGAGATGACCTTGCCCGCGCCTCGACGCTCACGCCCTGTGCCGCAGTGGCGGTTTGCCGCGCAATTAAACGCATCAGCGGCGTTACGCCGGGCATAAAATGGCCGAATGACCTGCTCCTCGGAAAGCGCAAGCTGTGCGGTATACTCACGGAAAGCTTCCCCGCCCACTCGCGTCGCGCCGTCGTCGTGGGTATCGGGATAAATGTCAATACGCCTGTCTCGGCATTTGATGCCGACGTGCAGAGTATTGCGGTCTCTCTCTCCGCGCACTTGGGTACGGTCGTTGACCGCGCCACCGTCGCCTCTGCGGTCATAGAGGAGCTGGACAAGGTCTATCTTGCCTGGCAAGGCGACACTCGCTGTGTCTTGTCCGATTATCGCCGTCTCTGTGTCAGCACCGACCGACCCGTCTCCCTCATTCTCGGTGATTCTACACGCTCCGCCTATGCCGTCGGCATTGATGACGATTACGCCCTCCTCGCCGAGGTAAACGGTCAAACCGAGCGCATCACCATGGGCGAAGTAAGCCTGCGCGAGGCGTAGGGGTTCTATAGGCACTTATATAATCAATATAACCACGCGTAGATCGCGTGGTTATACACATCATACAGAAAGACGCGCGGCTAATGCCGCGCGTCTCCATTATTTGCTTTTCAGGTTCTTTCTCGGTCGCGATTTAAGCGGCGGAAAGCTCCTTGTTTGCGGTCTTCTTGCCGAACCA
>CAZBYU010000138.1:0-4474 GCA_964496235.1 uncultured Oscillospiraceae bacterium
GCCCAAGAGTGCGCCGACAACGCCGATGGTAATCATGGCAACAAGCACGAGCGGCATGTCACTTGCGTCCATTCCGCGCGTGACGAGGAAGCCGACACCGCTCTTCGCGCTGAGCATTTCCGCCGCAAGCACGACCATCCAGCCGGTGCTGGTAGCGGTCTTTATGCCGGCGATGATGGCGGGAATCGCACTGGGCATGGCAACCTCGATGAGCATCTGACGACGGTTGGCATCAAAGAGCGTACCGACATCGAGATATATCTCCTCAACGTTTTTAAGACCGGCACGAGTGTTGATGACGATGGGCATAACCGCACCTATGAAAACGATGAGAACCTTCGGGAACTCGCCTATACCCATGGAGATGATGATAAGCGGAATCCACGCAAGAGGAGGAATAGGTCTGATGATGTTGAAGATAGAGCCGAAGAAGCTGTCAAGCTTCTTGTTCCAGCCGAGCATAGTGCCGAAGGGAACGCCGATGCCAATCGCGGCGATGAGCGCGAGAAGAACACGCTTCAAGCTCGCCCAGATATGTCCATAGTACGGAACTCTCATGATGGGCTGCTTAAAGAGCTTTACGAAACGCGCCCAGGTGGCTTCCATAGTGGGGAACATGTCCGGACGCGCCGAGGACACGCTGTACCACAGATAAATCAGAAGACCGATGGAGAGAAACGGCAGAACGCTGTAAATAATATCGCGCACGGACTTAGACTGTCCATTTTTGTTTGCTTTCATTGTCTTCACCTCCATTTAATGACTCGGTTTTCAATAAAGGTCAACACGCCATTGAAGAACGCGCCTATCATACCGATTACGATCATGCCGAGCAAAATGAGGTCCGGGCGAGCATAAAGCCGACCCATAGAAATCATATATCCGAGACCGGCACTGGCCGCGAGCATTTCCGCCGCCACCAAGGTCGACCATGCGTTACCGACAGCGACGCGAATACCCGAAAACGCCAGAGGCATTGCCGAAGGAATACCGACCTTGATGAAGGTCTCTACAGTACCCGCACCGCTGGTTTTAGCCACATTTATCAGTGTTTTGTTAGTAAGCTTTATTCCCGTATAGGAGTTGATGACGCAGGGAATGAAAGCCGCGAAATAGATGATGAATGCCTTTGCCTGCAATCCGATACCCAGCCACAGAACCGTGAGAGGAATCCACGAGATTGGGGGGATAGGACGGATTATTTCAAAGATGGGGTTTATGAATTTGTCGATACCCTTGAACCACCCCATAAGCAGTCCGAGAGGAACACCGGTCACTATGCCAAGGCACAAACCGGTCAGGGCAACCTGAAGGCTCGCCCAGATAGACACGGGAAGAGTCGCGCCGTCGGGTGCGGCATTAGTCCACTTGGTTATGAACAAAAGAACAAGCTCGGTAGGTCTAGCGAGATAACGGTCGGACACTATGCCGAAATCCAA
The DNA here is from genome assembly GCA_964496235.1 of uncultured Oscillospiraceae bacterium. Taxonomy (GTDB): domain Bacteria; phylum Bacillota; class Clostridia; order Oscillospirales; family Oscillospiraceae; genus Limivicinus. The sequence continues at coordinate 1,440 of CAZBYU010000138.1, forward strand.
AAGAAGCTGCCAAACCACGAGAAACGACAAGACACCGGCAACGGAGAGCATGGCATAGGTGTAATTGCTACATCCCAGACCGCGACCGAGCTTATCCGCTTTTTTTGTGTTTTTCATTGTGTGTACCACCTTAATTATAACTCAATCAACAGGCATATAGCCCGTAAGGGCTATATGCACATGTTGATTGCGATTGTCTTAGCGTGCAGCGATGGAGTCTGCGACTTCCTGGGCAATAGTGCCGTCAACCTTGCCGTTGTCGATGAGGAAGTTTCTGTCATCAACAGTGTACTTTTCCTGAGACATGAAGAAGTCAAAGGTGTTGAACAGCTCGTTGTAGCCGTTGTTGATCTCATCGGAGCGGAGACCGCCGGCATCAGCACCGGTGGTGGTCATCATGTCGACCATGGTGTCGAGATCAACCGGGAAGAACCAGTCGTTAAGAGAGGTGTAGCACAGGTCGTAGTCATCTGCGCCGCTGACACCCTCGATGGTGCAGGAATCGGTGTAAAGCTGAGCAGCCTCATCAATGTTCTCCTTGATCCAGGAGAGAGAGCGGTAGTACAGCTCCCACATCTTTACGATTGCTTCGTGCTTGATGGGGTCATTGAGAGCAGCGTCGGTTGCACAAACGGTGGTGGGGATAACAACCTTGTTTTCAAGGGAGCTTGCCGCGCGGACATAGCCAAGGTTCTCAGCCTCGATAGAGGTGCTGGTCCAGACGCACATCATGTCGCCCTCGCCGGCCTTGAAGGCGGTCATGGCGGTCATGACGTCCATGTTCTGCATGGTGACATCTTCGGCGGTGAGACCGATCTGCTCGAGGACGGTGACGAGGCTCTGGTGAGCGGTCGTGCCGACAGGCAGGAGAACGGTCAGACCCTTCCAGTCTTCAACAGTGCCGTACATGTTGGGGTAGTCGGCAATGTTACCCTGACCGGACTGAGCAAGCGGGGAGTCGGGACGGACGTACATATTGATGGATGCTTCCTCATCGCAGAAGCCGATGAGCTTGACATCATAGCCGAGCATACCGGTGATTGCGCCGGGTGCGCCGGTGGAACCAATATCCCAGTTGTTGCAGGCTTCCATCATGACAGGACCGGAAGTGAAGGAGTAATACTCAAGAGAGATACCCAGCTCTGCGAGCCAGCCCTTTGCCTCCATGACGTACCAGGGAAGTGCGTGCATTGCGCCCGAGAAGTATGCCAGATCGACAGTAACAGGCTCGGACATGGGCTCGATGCCCCAAGTGGTGCTGACCGGTTCAGCGGAGTCGCCGGTGTTTGCAGCGGCGGCAGGTGCTTCCGCGGCGGGGGTACTGGTCTGGGTGCTACCGCATGCTGCGAGCAGGCACATCATCATTGCTGCTGCCAGTACGAGTGCGAGAATTTTTTTCATTTCTTACCTCCATTATTTTTGATATATATTTAGCCTTTCGGCTTATATCACTTATTCTTTCTTGCTATCGCGCGCTTTGCGGCGTTAGCGATGTCCTCGGCGGTAATGCCGAAGCGTTGCTTGAGAATGTTATCGGGTCCGACCTCGCCGAAGATATCGCGAGTTCCGACTCGCTCGACCGGCACGGGATAAACCTCACTCAGTGTTTCCGCGACCGCGCCGCCGAGACCGCCGATGACGTTGTGGTTCTCTGCCGTGACGACCGCGCCGGTTTGACGCGCCGCCGCCTCGAGTGCCTCGGCATCAAGGGGCTTTATCGTGAACATATCGAGAACCGTGGCCTCAATGCCCTCTTTTTCGAGCAACTTTGCGGCGTTAACAGCCTCTATGACCTCACGACCTGCGGCAACTATGGTGACATCTTTGCCCTCACGGAGCTTTGCCGCCTTGCCTATCTCGAAATCCGAGCCTTCGGCGTATATGTTCTCCGCGTTTACTCTGCACATACGGATATAGAACATGCCGTAGGTATAAGCAATCTTGGGGATAAGGTTTTCGAGCATGACGTTGTCGGTCGGCTCTACTATAGTAATCTCCGGGATCGCACGCATCATGGCGACATCTTCAAGTGCCATATGTGTGCCGCCGTTGAGTGCCGCGCAGACACCGGGGTCACTGCCGAGCATCTTGACATTCTGCTTGGCATACGCACCGCTCATGAAGACCTGATCCATAACGCGGCGGGAGGCAAAAGTGCCGAAGGTGTGGGTAAAGGGGATAAAGCCCTCTTTGGAAAGCCCGCAGGCAACGCCTATCATATTGCTCTCCGCAATGCCGCAGTCGAATATATTGTCGGGGTACTTATTCTTATAAGGTAATACGCCGATGGCACGCATGAGATCCGCGTCCGTGACGACAACGCGCTTATCCTTTTCGATAAGACCGACGACGCTCTCGGCATAAACCTGGCGCATTTCCTTATCGCCGAGGCAATTTTCATTTGCAAGCTTGATAATCATAAACTCATTTCCTCCCCGCATATCACAGAGTGCGCTTGTAAGCTTCAAGCTCTGCGATGGTCTGATCTGCCTGTTCGGGGGATACGGTCATATTATGGTTGAAGACGTCCTCTGCGAAGCCACAGCCCTTGCCCTTCTTCGTATGCAGAATTATCATGGAGGGCTTGTCCTTTTGCGCCTTGGCAGCATCAACGGCATTGACTATGCACTCAACATCATTGCCGTCTTCGACCTCGATCACGTGCCAGCCGAACGCGGCGAACTTGCCGCCGATGTCCGTAAGCCCCGCAACCTCTTCAAGGCTACCGCAAAGCTGAAGACCGTTATAGTCGACAAAGCCGATAACATTCGTCAAGCCCTTTGCCGGCGCGAACATCGCGCACTCCCAGACCTGACCCTCTTCACACTCACCGTCACCGAGGAGAATGTAAACATAGTTGTCAAGACCTTTTTTCTTGCAACCGAGTGCCATACCGAGTCCGGAAGAGAAGCCCTGACCGAGAGAGCCGGTGGTCATATCGACACCGGGAGTCTTGTTTGCATCGGTATGGCTGGGCAACATAGTACCGGGCTTATTGAGCGTTGCAAGCTCACTGCGGTCAAAGTAACCGCGCA
>CAZBYU010000139.1:0-4467 GCA_964496235.1 uncultured Oscillospiraceae bacterium
ATGTTCTTCTTATACGCCTCAACTCCTGGCTGGTTGAAGGGATTGACCCCGGACATGTAGCCGGATATGGCGCATGCCATCTCAAAGAAGCATACAAGCGAGGCAAAGCCCTCCTCGTCGCGCTTTTCCACTTCGATTATCATGTTCGGCACGCCGCCGGAGATGTGCGCTTCCTTCACGGCCTCCGCCACGGTCGCGCTGATGTCGGTCAGGTCGCGCCCGGCGATGTAGTTGAGTCCGTCGGCATCGTCCTCTTCAAAGGGAACGGTGTAAGAGTTGTGGGAACGTTTGAAGCGTACCACGGTCTCCATCATTGCGCGGGGACCGTCCTGAATATACTGCCCCATGGAGTGCAAGTCGGCGGTGTACTCGACGGAGGCGGGGAAAATGCCTATGCCGTTCTTGCCCTCGCTCTCGCCGAAAAGCTGTTTCCACCACTCTGCCATGAAGCGGAAGCTCGGCTCATAGCAGGCGAAGACCTCAATGTTGTGTCCGTTGTTGTAAAGACGTTGACGCGCGGCGGCGTACTGCCATGCGGGGTTGTCGATGCCGCGGTCATCGAGCTTGGAGAACTCGGCTATTGCCGTGTCGATTATCTTACGCACGTCGATGCCGGCAACTGCCATCGGCAGAAGACCGACTGCGGACAAAACGCTGTAACGCCCGCCGACATCGTCGGGGACGACAAAGGTTTCCCAGCCAAACTCATCGCCCAGCTCCTTCAAAACGCCCTTGTGTGCGTCGGTGGTCTCGAAAATATGCTCGTTTGCCTTGTCACCGTATTTCTTTTGCAGAAGCTCGCGGAAAATGCGGAAGGCGATCGCAGGCTCAAGCGTAGTGCCGGACTTGGAGATGACGTTCACGTCAAAGTCCACATCACCCAAAAGCTCGATGGTGTTGCACAGAGCGTCGGCGGATATGCCGTTGCCGACGAAGAATATGCGAGGGTCGTCCTTGCCGGGGATAGGCTTCAAAAGCTCGATCGCGCCGCGCGCACCGAGGTAAGAGCCGCCTATGCCGATAACAACGAGAGCCTTCGAGCGACTGCGTATCTTTTCTGCAGTGGCTATGATCTTGTTAAGCTCATAGTCCTTAATGCGGCGAGGCAGATCCAGCCAGCCGGTGAACTCACTGCCGGGACCGGATTTGTTGAGAAGCGTTTCATAGGCTCTTTCGGCGGCCTCGTAGTCCGGGCCGTTGCCCAAGAAGCCGGCCGCACCGGACAGGTCTACTTTAACCATGACACAGTCTCCTTTATCTTTGTCAAAGAATTGTTATTGTTGTGAACAGAACTTATTATATACGATTCTCGGCGTATTTCAACCGCGAATTGCGCCGTTTTCGGTGTGCAAAACGACGAAATTTTACAGCCCCAGCATGCCGCCTCCGATAAGCCGAAGCATTCCGATATACCCGAGTCTGTCCACGTCGGTTCCAGCAAGCACCGGAACCGACGCTATCGCCTCGCCGTCCACACTGACCCTCACCGTGCCCAGTCTCGCCCCCTGTCGCACCGGCGCGGGTACGGACGCGGCAAGATCAAGTGCGTATTCCGGATCAACCCCGCTTTTTTTGATCAATGCGTACTCAGCCCCGCCGAATACGGCGGGTACATATTCCTGCTCTCCCAGCTCCACGCGCACCTCCGGCAGGATAGTGTCACCGCGCAGAGAGCAGAGAGTGTAGCTTGCAAAGGCGAAATCCAGCATTGCGGCGGCATCGGCGTTTCTCGCGTCCGCGCTCGATGCACCCATGACCACCGCGATGTATTCCACTCCCTCGCGCTCCGCCGTGGCGGAGATGCAGTATTTTGCCGCCTCCGTGTATCCGGTTTTAAGCCCTGTACACCCGGGATAGTAGTACACAAGCCGGTTCGTACTGCTCAGCCCGAACTCGCCGCCACGTATGGAATCCATCCATATGGTCGTGTACTCCTTTATAAATTCGTGCTTCAAAAGCTCACGGCTGAGCAATGCCACGTCGTATGCGGAGGTATAATGCTCTTTGTCGTCGAAAAGCCCGGTGCAGTTTTTGTAATGCGTCTCGCTCAGCCCCAATGCCACGGCGCGGTCGTTCATGCGCTGTACGAATGCCTCCTCACTGCCGCATAAATGCTCTGCCATTGCCACGGCGCAGTCGTTTGCCGACACCACCGCAATGCATTTGAGCATTTCCGACACGCTCATTTTCTCGCCCTCTGCCAGGTATACACAGCTTCCGCCGAAGCTTGCCGCCCTCGCACTCGCCGTCACCGTGTCGTCAAGTGCAATGCGCCCGGAGTCTATGTCCTCGGCGATAATGAGCAACGTCATCAGCTTTGTCACGCTCGCCGGGGCGCGGTGCGTGTGTGCATTCTTCTCGTATATTATTTCTCCCGTCTCCTTCTCCATCAGCACCGCCTCCGGCGCACCCACGCTCGGCACTGCGCCCGACGGCAAGCCCGATGCCGCATACGCACCCGGAGCTGTGAGCGCGAGTAATATTCCCAGCAGTGGGAGAGTGACAATAAACCGCTTCAATGGCTTCAACCTCGCTTCAAACGAATCTTGTTTGAAACTATGATACAAATAGTTACAATATGATTTGGTTTACAAATTCGCGCCTATTTCGACGTGTAAAAATGAATATGTGAATAATCCGTGAAACACTTGACGCGGAAAATCAATAGGTTTTCAACATTTCCAACAGGGTTTTCAACAGTGTGCAGTGAATAAAACCTGTATAAAGGCATAAAAATAGTTTACATAATCTAAATTATTTTCGGAAACGCTTTCTTACGATTGTGACGCAAAAAATTAACAAAGAAGCTTGTTGACGCGAACGGCGGGGGATAGTAAAATAGAATCGAGAAAGATTGAGTAAAGGAGGACGAGACTGTGAAGCGTGGCTTCAGATGGGACAAGAAGTATCTCCACTGGGGAATAACGGCGTTTTGCGTCATCGCCTGTGCGATAGTTTTTTACATGGCACTCAACTATATATCCATTGTGTGGCAGGGGATAAAGACGCTTGTGAACATATTAAGCCCTTTTTTGTGGGGGCTTGTTATAACATATCTTATGCTCCCGTGCATGTCGGCACTTGAAAGGGGCGTTTTCGCGCCCTTGGGCAAGCGGCTTTATAAAAACAACGCAAAGCACGGCGGGAAAAAGCTCGCCAGGGGGCTTGCGGTGCTTGTGACGGAGATAATATTGCTCGTTATCCTCGCGGCATTGGTTTACCTGATCATACCTCAACTTTATCAAAGCCTTGAAACCATGGTCAAAAACAGCAACTATTACATATCCAATCTCAGTCTTTGGGTCGAGAGATTGTTGAGTGATTACCCCGCACTTGAAGAGTATGTCATGCAGGCACTCGGCAGTGTGAACGACGAGCTTGTCAAGTGGATTCAGACCACGCTTCTGCCCGAACTCGGCAGTCTCGTCGCAAACGTGACCACGGGAGTATATTACGTGGTGATGGCGGTGTATAACCTTATCATCGGCATTATCGTGTCCGTTTACATTCTTGCAAACCACGAGGTGTTTTCCGCCAACGCCAAACGCTGGCTTTACAGCATTTTCTCTGTCGAGACCGCGCATAAGATCCGCCGAGCTCTTGCATTTACGGACAAGACCTTCTCCGGCTTCATAAACGGCAAGTTGCTTGACTCCGCAATTATCGGGCTTATCTGCTACATCGGATGCGCCCTTTTGGACATGCCGTATGCACTTTTGGTCAGCGTGATCGTCGGTTTACCTGATCATACCTCAGCTTTATCAAAGCCTTGAAACCATGGTCAAAAACAGCAACTATTACATATCCAATCTCAGTCTTTGGGTCGAGAGATTGTTGAGTGATTACCCCGCACTTGAAGAGTATGTCATGCAGGCACTCGGCAGTGTGAACGACGAGCTTGTCAAGTGGATTCAGACCACGCTTCTGCCCGAACTCGGCAGTCTCGTCGCAAACGTGACCACGGGAGTATATTACGTGGTGATGGCGGTGTATAACCTTATCATCGGCATTATCGTGTCCGTTTACATTCTTGCAAACCACGAGGTGTTTTCCGCCAACGCCAAACGCTGGCTTTACAGCATTTTCTCTGTCGAGACCGCGCATAAGATCCGCCGAGCTCTTGCATTTACGGACAAGACCTTCTCCGGCTTCATAAACGGCAAGTTGCTTGACTCCGCAATTATCGGGCTTATCTGCTACATCGGATGCGCCCTTTTGGACATGCCGTATGCACTTTTGGTCAGCGTGATCGTCGGTGTGACGAATATTATCCCGTTTTTCGGTCCGTTTATCGGCGCGGTTCCGAGTGCGCTTATAATACTCCTTGTTGACCCTGTGAAATGCCTTATCTTTGTCGTTTTTATCATCGTTTTGCAACAGCTTGACGGCAACGTGATAGGTCCGAAAATACTCGGCAGCTCCATCTGCATAAACGGCTTTTGGGTCATGTTCTCCATCATTATCGGC
>CAZBYU010000140.1:0-4445 GCA_964496235.1 uncultured Oscillospiraceae bacterium
CCTGATACACTATGCACCCATAGGTGACGGAGAGTATGGGACGTAGAAGCTCATGCTTGTAGCTTGCCTTCTCCGGGTGTGCCGAGCATTCGAGAAAGCGGGGTATTGAATCCATGGGTCCGGGGCGATAGAGCGCGATAAGCGCGGTGATGTCCTCTATGTTCTTCGGCTTGAGCGACACGCACACGCCCGTCATGCCCGTGCTTTCAAGCTGGAACACGCCGCTGGTGCGTCCGGCGGCAAGCATTTCATAAGTCGCCGCGTCGTCCTCGGGTGCGTTTTCTATCGTGAAGCCCGGCTCGGTTTTTTGCACAAGCTTCACCGCGTCGTCGAGAACCGTGAGGTTTCTCAGCGCGAGAAAGTCCATCTTCAAAAGCCCCAGCTCTTCAAGCGTCGTCATCGGGTACTGGCATACCACGGATTCGTCGTTTTTGGCAAGCGGGACGTACTCATACACCGGTCTCTCGGTTATCACCACGCCGGCGGCGTGGGTGGAGGCATGGCGCGGCATGCCCTCCAATGCACGTGCCGTGTCGATAAGGCGTTTGAGCGTGTCATCGCTGTCGTACATCTCCCGCAGGGGCTTGGAGAGCTTCAACGCCTCGTTTAGCGTGATGTTCAGCGCACCCGGACCCGACGGGATCTGCTTTGCCACGGCATCCGTCTCCGCGTAGGTCACGGACAGGGCGCGTCCCGCGTCGCGCACGGCGTTTCGCGCCGCCATAGTGCCAAAGGTGACTATCTGCGCCACGTGATCCTCGCCGTACAGGCGTTTTACGTAGTCTATAACCTCGCCGCGGCGGTTTACGCAGAAGTCCACGTCGATATCCGGCATGGACACGCGCTCGGGGTTTAAGAAGCGTTCAAAGAAGAGGCTGTATTTTATGGGGTCAACGTCCGTGATGTGCAAGCAATAGCTCACCACGCTCCCCGCCGCACTGCCACGCCCGGGACCTACCGGTATCCCGTTCCGCTTGGCGTAGCCGATGAAGTCAGAAACTATGAGGAAATAGTCCACAAACCCCATCTTGTTTATCATGTCCAGCTCATATTCAAGCTGGCCGTGCACTTCGGGGCTTTCGGGGTAGCGCTCGGCAAAGCCCCGCTCGCACAGCTTTTTGAGATATTCAAAGCTGTCCGTCTCCCCCTCCGGCAGCTTGAAGCGCGGCAGGAAATAGTGGCCGAACTGAAAGTCAAAATCGCACATTTCGGCGATTTTGACGGTGTTGTCCGCCGCGTCCCGAAAATCCGGGAACAGCGCGCGCATTTCCTCCTCGCTTTTCAGATAAAGCTCCTGCGATTCAAAGCGCATGCGGTTCGGGTCGTCGACGGTTTTGCCCATCTGAATGCACATCAAAACGTCTTGATAATACGCGTCCTTTTTCTCGATGTAATGCGCGTCATTGGTCAGCACAAGGGGTATCCCCGTCTCGCGGTGCAGCGAGATGAGCTCGCGCGCGGCCTTTTTCTCGTCGAAAAGGCCGTGGTCTTGGATTTCCAGATAAAAATTCCCCTCGCCGAAGAGGGTGTTCAGCTCTCGGGCGCGCTCACGCGCGCCCACGTAATCGCCGTGGATGAGCTTTTGCGGAATCTCCCCCGCGAGGCAGCCGGACAGGCAGACAAGCCCCTCGCTGTGCTCATGCAGCAGCTCCCAGTCGATTCTCGGCTTGATATAAAACCCGTCCGTGAACCCCGCCGACACGAGATAGCACAGGTTTTTGTACCCCGTCTCGTTTTTGCACAGGAGTATGAGGTGAGAATAATTCGCGTCGGTGATGTGCTCTTTGTCGCTCATGCGGCGCGGCGCGACGTACACTTCGCACCCGATTATCGGCTTTATCCCCGCGTCCTTGCACGCCTTGTAAAACGCCACCGCGCCGTACATCACGCCGTGGTCGGTCACGGCGAGCGCACTCTGCCCCAGCTCGGCGGCCTTTTTCGCGATTTGGTCAATGCGGCACGCCCCGTCGAGCAGGGAATACTCCGTATGCACATGCAGATGAACAAAGCTCATTTAAGTTTCCTCTTGATTATCTTTCTCGCTCTCCGGCACCATGCCGATGAGCTTTCTGAACCTGTGGCTCAAACAGCTTTTCGTCACCGGCGGGTTTGACAGCATGGCAAGATCCGCAAGGCTCGCCGCGGGGTTGGTTATGCGTAAAAGTGCCGCGTCTTTCAACGGCTCGGGCAACGCGTCCAGCCCGTATTCCCGCGCAATATACTTTATCGCGCGTAGCTGAGCCTCGGCGGCAAGGACGGTCTTGTCAGTGTTTGCAGAGTCGCAGTTTATCTGGCGGGTGATGGTGTTACGCATCTCCTTGTCGACCTTGGCGGTCATTATCTTCATCGCGGTCGACGGTGCGCCGAGGGTGGTGAAAAAGTCGGCTATCGCGTCGGCCTGCTTGAAATACAGCAGTGAGTTGCCGCTTCTCTCGCTCTCCTTGGGCGAAAACCCCATGTCAAGCAACATGGAATACACTTCACGGCTCACACTGCGGTGGGGCGTGGCAAGCTCGAGGTGATACCGCTTGTCCGGGTCGGTCACGCTCCCCCCGGCGAGGAACGCACCACGCACAAAGCTTACGCGACAGCAGTCCTCCTCAAGCACCCCGTAATTGACGTGGTGGGTCAGGAAGCTCTCCCGCTCCGCGCCGTAGGTCTCCAGTATATGAGCTATCTTATCGGGGTCGGTTATTATGAAGCTTCGCTTCCCCGCCGCGCTCTCCGGCGGCAGAATGTCAAACCCCAGCGCGAACGCGCGTCTGAAAAGACGCGGCAGACGCGCGGCGAACGCGTCGGAGGCGGTGATTATGCGTATCTCGCGTGCGGAGAACGTGTTGCAGTACATAAGCACTCCGTAGCTCTCCGCCACCGCGTCGCACCTGCGCTCCGGCTTTTCCCGGCACAGCTCCGCCTTTGCCTCTGATGAAAATGACATCGTTATTTATCCCTCACTTGTCAACGTCCCGGTTGATGTTGACCGAGCTTATCCCCTTTGCGGTGAGATAGTTATTAAGTGCCGAGGCAATGGCGACGCTTCTGTGTCTGCCGCCGGTACAGCCGATGGCGATAGTGAGCGTGAGCTTGCCCTCCTCTATATACAGAGGCAAAAGGTAATCCACCATGTCCTCGAGCTTTTGCATAAACGTCCTTGTCTGCTGATAGCCGAAGACAAATTCAAAAACGGGTCTGTCCAGCCCGCTCAGCTCGCGCAAGTCCTCCACGTAAAAGGGGTTCGGCAAAAAACGCGCGTCAAACACCAGATCCGCGTCCATCGGCATACCGTGCTTATAGCCGAAGCTCATCACCACGATGTCTATCTCGCGCTTGCGTCCGTCCCCGGCGAAGAGGGAGAAGAGCCGGTTTTGCAGCATGCCCAGCGTCAGCCCCGCGGAATTGACGATGAAGTCCGCCCTTTCACGCACCGGGGCAAGAAGCTCCTGCTCCTTCTTTATTGCCTCCTCCACGCTCATGCCGCGATTTTGCAACGGGTGGCGGCGGCGCGACTCCTTATATCTTTTGACAAGGGTCTTCTCGTCCGCGTCCATAAAGAGTATGCGGCAGTTGCAGTTCATCGCGTTCAGCTGGTCAAGCGTACTCAACAGCCCGTCGAACCCGCTCTTTTCGCGCACATCTGTCACCAGTGCCACACGCTCATACCGCCCCGCCGTCGCCACACATAGCTCGGCAAAGCGCGGCATAAGTGCCGCGGGCATATTGTCCACACAGTAGTAATCCAGATCCTCCAGCACGTCCGCCGCGCGGCTCTTTCCCGCGCCGGAAAGCCCGGTTATTATCAAAAACTCCATCTTGCTCTCCCGTTTTGTCTCGATGTTTCTCTTGCGTTTATTCCGCCGCGTCGTTATCCGCGGCAAAGCCGCCGAAGCCGCCCTCGACAAATCTGTTGCGCGGCACCTGCGGACCATGGTCTTCAAGCTTATAGTCGGCAGGATAGAGTATTATCTCCGGCTCGAGGAGGATCTCGGAATGCTCGTATACGCGGCGGCGTATCTCCTTCATAAGCTCGTGTATGTCGCTTGCGGTGGCGTTGCCGGTGTTTACGACGAAGCCCGCGTGCTTTTCGCTCACCTGCGCTCCGCCCACGGAAAAGCCCTTCAAGCCAGCCTGCTCTATAAGCGCGGCGGCATAGTGACCCTCCGGGCGTTTGAACGCACTGCCCGCCGAGGGCATATCAAGCGGCTGTTTGTCGCGACGACGCTCGTTAAGCTCGCGCATCTTCGCGGCGATCTCGTCCTTATCTCCCGGCGTGAGGCGGAAAACCGCGCTCATTATCACGTTTCCGGGTATTTTCTTAAACGCACTCGAGCGGTATTCAAACCCGCACTTGTCTCCCTCGGTCTCATATAGCCTCTGCTCCGGGATATAGTAGGTCACCACGCTCTCCACGCAGTCCTTCAGCTCTCCGCCGTATGCGCCCGCGTTCA
>CAZBYU010000141.1:0-4424 GCA_964496235.1 uncultured Oscillospiraceae bacterium
CGTGGGCTACACCTGCTATCACATGCCCGAGGTTCTTTTGAATCTCGACAACTGCTTTTCCGTGCGTATGCGAGCCCCGCATACAGGCTCAATGGACATCTCGACCTATTATCTTTCAAACTACCTCTGCGGCTACTCCAAAGCTCTTCTGGAGCGCGGCATGGAGGGAGGCTACGGCTTTCTCTCCGCTCTTGCCGGCACGGAGACCTGTTCGGAGATGAACCGCGCTCTTGAGCATTTCGAGCTTTTGCACATGGTGGATAACCCGGACTTTTTCGTCTCCTTTGTCGATGTACCGTTCAAGGTGACGGAGCATGGACTGCGCCACTATGAAAACCAGCTGACGAAAAAGCTACTTGAACCCTTGCATGAGCGTTACGGCACGGATATATCCGACACCGCCATACGCGCCGCCGTGCAGGAGCACAATGAGGTCTGCCGCATTTTGACCGAGATAGGCGACCTTCGCCGTCTCGATAACCCGCCCATCACGGGATATGAGTATCACGTGCTGTGCCTTGTGTCGTATTGCTGTCCGAAGGCATTGATTCTTCCGAAGTTGCGCGAAACGCTTGAAGAGGTCAAGTCGCGAGTGCCGGACGCGCAAAACGCTTTTCGCGCACGTATAGTGGTGGTCGGCTCGGAGATAGACGACCTTGACTTTACCCGCACAGTGGAAGAGTCCGGCGCACTCATCGTGGCAGATCGCTTCTGCTTCGGCTCGCTCCCCGGCAGGCAGGAAATCCCCCTTAACGACAGCGAAAGTGCGTTGACACAGGTCTGCCGCTTTTATCAGACGACCAGCCAGTGTCCGCGCTACATGCAACGCGACAAGGTGCTTAACCGCCGCGAGTTCGTCAGACAGCTCACAAAGGAGTATAAAGCCGAGGGTGTGCTGTACGAGGCTCTTAAATTCTGTGAGTATTGGGGCTATGAACGCCCACTCGCCTCTCACATTATCACGGAGGAATTCGGCATTCCGAGCGTATGCGTTGACCGCCAGTACACCGGCAACGCCTCCGGTCAGCTTCGCACGAGGGTACAGGCATTTGTGGAAAGTCTGGAGATCAAGCGCATCAACGCGGCAAAGGAGGCGACAAAATGAAGGGCTTGGGCAATACATATCAGCCGAGAACCGGCTTGCGTAAAACACGCGAATGGCGCGGCTTGCGCGACACGATATACGACTATGCGTGGTGGCTTGTCACGTGGAAGGACATGATAGCCTTTGTCCTCCGCTCTCCGGCGCAGGTTCTGAAGGGGCTGTGGAAGTACCGCTGGATGGCGACATATCTGACCGTTCCCTCATTCATTGACCGTCAGCTCGAGGGCAACCGCGGCGTTCAGCTCCGCTCGGGTCATCTGCTGTACGATGTCATCGTAAAGCACACCATTGACATCATATCCACCATGTTCGACGCGGATCTCTCCATCGGCGGGGACAAGTCGCTCGCCGAGCGCATCGTGTGCTTAGACGAGCTTGTTCCAACCGAGCTTATGGCGGGCTTTCCCAATCTCATCGGTGTGCCGGTACAGACCATTCCCATTTTTCTCTCCTCCATGATAAATCAACAGCTCCCGCCGGTATACCTCGACACGATAGAGAATTACGGCGTACCCTCGGACGTGTGTCCTCTTCCCTCGGCAGAGGCGGGCGTTGCCGTCGAGGGTGACTACCCCATATTCGGCAAGTGCTTTATATCCTGCAACATGCCCTGTGACGGCAGTATCATGACCAGCACGTATCAGGATCGCTACTTCAACCTCCCCACCTATGAGCTTGGTGTGCCGCTGAGATACAACGACGATGTGGACGCGCAGGATTACGCCGTGGAGGAGATACTCGGCTGTATCCGCTTCATTGAGGAGCAGACGGGCGAGAAGTTCGACTGGGATGCGTTTTTCACCGGGCTTGAAAAGTACAACATGGTCACGCGCTTTCATCTCGAGCTGTGGGAGATCAACCGCACCCGCTACCCACAGGTGACGGGACCCACACCGTGGCTTTACAGAATGTATTCGTTCCATCTTCACGGCGGCATGGATGAGAGATTCGTCCGCGCGGACGAAAAGGTGCGCCGGATAATGAACGCGGGCTATGAAAAGCGTCTCCCCTGCTCGCGCGAAATGCGCCACAAGGCACTGGTGTGGTCATGCCCGGCGAACTATTATACCAACTTTGCCAACTGGCTGGAGCTGTGCTGGGGCATAGTATGCGTCATGGATATGGAAACGCACATTTCCCAGAAGATAATCGACACCTCCTCTCCCCGCTCCGCTCTTGAGGGTCTCGCCCTCACCTTCCAGCGCACCACCATGCGTAAGCACACCAAGGGCGGATACAAAAACGCCGTGGACGAGCTTTGGCGCGTGGCAGAGGAGTATGCCGTCGACACGATAATCATGTATGACCAAATTTCCTGCAAGGGCATGGACGGTCTCTCAGGTATTTTCGACGATCAGGCGCGTGAACGCGGCTATAACTTCATTTGGGTGCGTCAGGATCTGATGGACTGCCGCACCATCTCCCGCGCGGATATGCGTAACCAGGTAAACGCCTATATGACCTCGGTTCTGCGTGAAGAGCCTGTCGACCCTACCCTCGTCGACTTCGACGACAGTGAGGCGTGGTAACGCTTTTCTGCCTCATTCTCTTAAAATTAGATTCATTTCACGCCTCCCCTCTCGTGTGCTTGCCCACGCAGAGGGGGGCTGTCTTGTATACACACCGGAGGGAACACGCGGCGATAAGCATCTGCCGGCTTTTGCACTCGCATCGACATTTTATGCCTTCCCGTCGAATTCAGCCTTGAATCCGTGCGAGTATTACATTATAATAAGACAAAATAATCAAGTATTGGGGAAAGGTTTGTTTTTATGAAGCTCCTCTCTACGCGCAAGGCGTATATCATCGCCTTTGCCGTTATTTTTCTTTTCATGCTCATGTGCAACTGCCTGACACCCTATCAGGCCGATGATTTTTATTATCACTTCCGCGTGGATAACGGAGAGGCTATGGACAGCATTGCGGATATTATCCCCTCCATGATAGCCCACGCAGAGGTCTTAAACGGTCGCCTTGTGGCACACACCCTGGTTCAGCTTTTTGAAATGCCGCCCAAAATCCTTTTCAACCTTGTCAATACCGGCGTGTTCATGCTGTTGCTCATACTTGTCTGCCGTCTTATCGGCTTCGGCGAGCTGAGACAAAACGCCGTGGCTCTCGTGCTGGTTTTCTGCACACTGTGGGTGTTCACCCCCGCTGTGGGCGAGGTATATCTCTGGCTTGACGGCTCGGTCAACTATCTGTGGGCAATGGTGTTCAATCTCGCGTTTCTCGTGCCGTATCTGCGGCTTTTCGACAGCGGTGAGTGTATAAGCGGGCTTGTAAAGAAGCTGTTGTTCGTCGTTTTCGCTTTCTTGTGCGGCGCGTTCCAGGAAACCGCCTCTACCGCCGCTTTTCTTCTCGCCGTGGTGTTCATGGTTTTGACGCGCCATACCGCCGTTGGCAGTCGCCGCCGCGTTGATTGGGTGTACATCGCCGGGGCTATCTCATCGTTCGCGGGGTTGCTGTTTATGGCGACGCGCTCGGCGGAGCTTGGGATTAAAAGCTCGTCCGAGAGCTTTGTCAGTCTCTATATCGGCTTTAGCAACATGATGAGCTTTTTCCTGCGCTTTGCCCCGGGGATCGGTCTTTTCGTTGTCGCGCTGGTGCTGTGTCTTCTTCTCCGCGCCGATATCAAGCGCGTTGTTGTGGCGTCGGTGTTCTTTCTCGGCTTCATGTGTGCAAACGGCGTTATGCTTCTCGCCCGCATTTATCCCGACCGTTGCGCCTGCCCCGCGCTCATCTTCCTCGTCATGGCAAACGCCGTGCTTCTGCGCGAGCTTGCCCGGCTCAAATACCGCACCGCGCTGACCTGCCTTGCCGCACTTTTGTGTACCTCAATGCTCTATTTCGGCGTTCTCGGCGTTGCGGACATCACCTCCACCTTTGCACAGTTCAAGGTCAACGAAGCCTCCATTCTCGACGCCATTGCCGCCGGGGAGGACGAGGTTCTCCTGCCTCAGCTCTACGCCAAGACAAAATACTCCGTGGCGTACAGCATGATCTTCCCCTCCACGATCGACTGGGTCAACGAATCCCTCGCCAAATACTACGGTATCAACCATATTCTCGGCTATGACTTCTACTCCGGGGTGTTTCATGGGTAAGAGACCCTAAAAACTCAAGAGAACCTTTTTCATCACACTAACGCTAAAACGTCCGTGCAACTGCACGGACGTTTCAATTAATTTTCAGTCTAAAAACTCAGAGCCGGTCTTGTGACCGGCTCTGAGCCTATATATTGAGTTTATGCCTTGCTTGAGAATTACTCGTAGAGGGCTTTGAGCTTCATGAGATGCTCGTAGCGCTCCTTGGCGTT
>CAZBYU010000142.1:0-4343 GCA_964496235.1 uncultured Oscillospiraceae bacterium
CTCTACGCCGTCCATTTTCAACAGCGCATCTATTATATCTCGGAATTCCTCCGGCGCTTCGGTGCATTGGTGTTCACTGTCGTGGGTGGTGTTCCAAGCGTGTTTTAATTCCTCATGCTTGGCGGCATACTCGGCGTTGATAGCCTGCATTGTGGCAGTATCGCCGCCTTTATCGGGGTGGTGAATCATAACAAAGCGGCGGTATTCGGTCTTAAGCTCATCTAAGGTTTTTACGGTTTCAAAAAAGTTTTTCATGATGTTATCCTTTCTGTGTTCGCGGTACTAAGTTAGTACCCTGTTTTTTAAAGGCTGTCGGATCAGCCTTTATTTTTTTGATTTTCGAGTGCGGATCTAAATATTTCTGTAGTGCCCAAATTACTCTTGTTTTTCTCAATGTATTGTATCAAATCGGCATCTTCATCTTTTCGCAAATACACTTGATATCGTTTATAGGTTTTTGCATTCCATGCGGCTTTTTGCTCTGTCGTTCCTGCCGTCTCTCTCACCTCTTTTTAGCGGGGCGGTTGTCCGCCCCTTTCCGTTACTTCTGATTTGCAGTTTCCAGATACTTGTCTTGGACTTCTGCGATTTTCTTGCAAGTTTCTTCGTCAAATACTTGCGCATAAATTTTATTGAGGTCGTAGGCCATTGCTTTCCGTGTGTCTTGTCTTTCGGCTTCTGTTCCCATGCTTTTTTGCTCCTTCCATGTCGTTGTTTGTTCGGTACGCTTAAAGCGTATCACTAACTCAGTACCTTGTCAAGCGTAATTTTTAAGTTTGTTAAAACTGTACAATTTGCGGCGCGTGCGCTTGTGCAAGTTGTTGCAAGATTAGCGGCGTTTGAGATGGTCAAGGTTGACCGCATTAGTGAAGTACATTTTATTATCTCCAATCTGTTTTTGTTTTTAGGTGTTTGTGCATACACACTGTGTACGCTTTGGTTTTGAGGGTCAATCAAGACCCTCGTTTTTTAATTTGCTAACGGCGATTCGGAAAAGCTCCGTAGTGCCGTAAGAATCTTTGTGCTGGTCAATGAACGAGATCAAATCAGCGTCATCATCAACTCGAAGCTGGACTTGGTAGCGCTTGTAGTTGTCTTTCATCCAGCGCATTTTGCTTTCGCTACTTGTCTTTCCTATTGACTTCAACCCCTTTCAAGTGGTATAATCAAAACCAGGAGGGGCTACCCGGTGCGACGGGTTCGGCTCACCTCGAACAAGTTAAGTGCTTGGAAATGGCCGTTCCGCGTGGAGTGGGGCGGTTATTTCTTTTTAGTCACGTTTATAACTCCAAAGATAACAACGGCTAACAGGTTCAGTAACGAAAGAACTTCTAAAACTGTCATGTTGTCACCTCCTCTTATGTAGGAGGCTTTGCCGTTCCCCTCTTGACAGTGCATAGCTTAGCACATACTGATTAAGTATGTGCTAAGCATAAATTTCACGTTTGTGAAAACTGTACAATTTGCGGTGCGCGTGTTTGTACAGAGTGTATATTTTCATTTGTGTATCTTTTCTTTATCCAGCATGCGGTAGTCAGTATGTGTATATTTTAGAGGTTTTAAGCCTCTAAAAATTTAATTATTGCTTCCTTTGGAATATCTGAAAAATTAAGTCCGGAAGCCGCACATTTCTCTTTATAGGCGGCTGCAATGTCCTTATCAAGATAGATGTTCAATTTTGTGTAATGTGCAGCCTTCCAACGGTCTTTAACTTCCGTGCTGGTGGTGGTTTTTCTTGCCGTCTCTCTCACCTCTTTTTAGCGGGGCGGTTGCCCGCCCCTCGCTTTATTTTGTGGTTGCTGTTGTGATGTAGGTTTTTATGATTTTTTTGATTTCCTCGGCGGTGTAGTTGTCTTTTTCCGGTTTTGCTTCAATAATCTCTATCAAGTCATACGCCATCGACTTTTTGACCTCGTTCGATTCTCTTTCAGTTGGCATTTTTTTCTCCTTTCGTGTTGTCGTTTGCTTGCTACGCTTAGAGAATATCATACTGACATCAGTATGTCGAGCAGAAATTTCATTTTTGTGAGTGTTGCACAATTTGCGGCGCGTGCGCTTGTGCAATTTGCAACAAAACAAACAACATGGAGTAGCCGCGAGCTTTTCCGCGCTTTTCAGTGCCTTTTCCCGAGCTTTTTGTCTCACCCCTCACGGGGTGAGTGGATTGATATTTTTAGTTCATTTCCCTGGCATAATTCAGACATGGGTTCTTAACATACGGTATGGAACAACTGGAGTATTGTTAAGCATTGAACGGCAAATAGCGTTCCCGTATACATTGCAATGAGTTGCAAATATTTTAAACAGCATAGTTTTACCGCGGCGGGTGATTCCCCGCCGCGGTAGCTTGATATTACACAAGTCTTATTATACAACCCTCATTATATAAGCCTTATTACACAACATTGCACAAGCTCTGTTATACCACTACACAATCACAAGCCCTGTTATACCATTACACATCACACAAGCCTTAATATGAAAGTTTCATAATGAAGGCTCTGTTGTGCCGGTTTTAATATCACCCTATGCATGCTTCATCATGCCAGCTTCTTTACGCGAGCTTCAACACCATCGCCGTACCGTTGCAGACAACTTTACCGCCGCAAACCGTGACCTTACCGCCGTATATCAGCTCTTCATACTCACCATCCGACACCTCGGACAGGTCAAGCTCCAATCCGTCCTCACACAGCTCCGGCTTTAGCGGAAACACGCCGACGAAGCGACGCTCGGCATTTCCGCGCATACACACGGCAACGGCTCTTTCATCGTCGGCACTCGCGCAAAACCAATCATCGCCACCGAAGTGTGTATGCTTTATCTCCCACAGGCGTCGCATAAGCGCACTCAAGTCCCGTCCCGCGTCTCGAGTGATAGGCTCTTTCTCGAAAAGGCTCGGCAAATGCGTGTTTTCATACTCCTGTCCGGCATAGATAAGCGTCGTTCCTTTCAGAAAATAAAGCAGAGCGGTATACGCTTCAAGCGTCCGTTCGTTATCGACAAACGACGCTATGCGCGGCTGGTCGTGGTTTTCAAGGCAACGGAGCTTATTGTAATTTGCCGGATACGCGCCCTCCTGATAGTTCAAGAAGTCCAGCCAATGACTCAGCGTGACTTCACCGGCGAGGAAACGGTCAAACACCTCGCGCGTGTCATAGTCATACTCGATGTCAAAGGCGGAGTATGCGTCATAGTCAAGCATGGAGTATATCCCCATGCGCCTTGCGCGACAGCCGTAGCTTTGATGCACAGTCTCCGCAAGCCATACGCATTCCGGGTTAACCGTTTTTACCGCGCGTCGCGCCTCCTGCCAGAATTCCAGAGGCACGAAGCTTGCCACATCACAGCGGAAGCCATCCACTATCCCCGCCCACATTTTAAGACTGTCTATCTGATAATCCCAAAGTGCGCGGTTGGAGTAATCTAGATCTATCACGTCCGTCCAATCGCCTATCTTGTTGCCGGGTATGCCGTCGGCGTTGCGGTAGAAAAACTCCGGATGCTCACTATACAGCACGGAATCCGGCGAGGTGTGGTTATACACCACGTCTATCATGCACTTCATGCCCCTCGCGTGGATCTGCGCGACAAGGCTTTTGAAATCCTCCATTGTGCCGTAGGCGGGATTTACCGCGCGGTAGTCCCGGTTCGCGTATGGACAGCCCAGACTCCCCTTTTTGCCCTGTTCGCCGATAGGGTGTATGGGCATGAACCATACTATGTCCGTTCCGAGTGAACGGATTCGGTCTAAATCCGGAACAATCGCGTTGAATGTTCCCTCCGAGGTGTGGTTTCGCACATATATCGAATAAATAACCTGATTTTGAAGCCTGATATCGCTGTCGGTAGCCATAGAGACCTAGCCTCCCTTTCACTTTTCGCGGAAGCGACGTTGACCGTCCGATCACTGTGCATTTCCCAAGGGGCATTGTAGCACAAGTGGTGAAAAATGCAAGCAGAGTATGTGCAAAAACACCGTGGACATTGCCACGGTGTTTTTACTATGCGATATCATTTATCCGATACCATATTTACTCCACTATGTCCTCGCCGATGCGATAAACGTCACCCGCACCGACGGTCAATACTATGTCACCGGGTTCGGCAAGAGTACGCAATGCGTCCTCCAGCTCGCCGAAGCTGGGATAAAAGCTCGCCCCGTCGACACGCGCGGCAAGAGCCGAGGAGGAGATGCCGATGGTGTTTTTCTCACGCGCGGCATATATCTCCGCCAAGAGCAGGAGATCCGGTCTCTTCAGCTGTGCGATGAAGTCTTCAAAGAGTGCCGCGGTGCGCGAATAGGTATGCGGCTGGAAGACGAGAATGGTGCGCTTATAGTC
>CAZBYU010000143.1:0-4327 GCA_964496235.1 uncultured Oscillospiraceae bacterium
TGTACTGCATGCAGTACCCGCCGAGGACGGTGTAAAAGCTCATGATGAGAAACGGCGCGAGTATGCCGAGCCAGCCGAGCCAGCTGTATTTCTTGCTGACCGCCTTGTACGCGCCGACAACGCCCGTGCCGGTCTTGCGACCGAGGGCAAGCTCACTCGTCATCACGGTGAGACCGACAATGGCGGCAAGAATGAGATATACCAGCAAGAAGGTGAACCCACCGCTCTTGCCCATTTTATACGGGAAGCCCCAGATGTTGCCCAGACCGACTGCCGAGCCGACGGCGGCGAGGATAAAGCCGAGGTTGCTACCCCATGAACCGCGTTTGTTTTCCATACACATACCTCTCTTTGCGAAAATTTCACAGATTGCCGAGCAATCTTAACGGGATTATAACACCGAGAGAGCGCGTTGCAAAACGCAAAAATAAAATGTTTATCATTAAAAATTGTAATACATAGACCGATTCATAAGAAAGTGAAATGATTAACGAACATGGACACTAAAAAAGTTTCTGCGTTATTGACGGCACTTGAAAAGGGAAGCCTGACGGCGGCGGCGGAGGAGATGGGCTACACGCAGTCGGGGCTGACGCATATGATGAACTCGCTTGAGGACGAGCTTGGCGTGAAGATACTTGTGAGAAGCAAGGGCGGGGTGAGGCTGTCAAGCGCGGGGAGAGAGCTGTTGCCGCAGCTGATGGCACTGGTGAAGAGCGCGAGAGAGCTGGAGCAGAGTGTGGACAGGCTGGTGCAAAAAAGCCACACGGTGCTGCGCTTGGGCGCGTATGCGAGCGTATCGCGCCAGTGGTTGCCCGCGATATTGGCGGAGCTGAGGCGGGTAAGCCCGGAGACGGACGTGCTGATAACCACCGGCAGTATGCAGGACGGCTACAACGCCGTGAGAAACGATGAGCTGGACTGTGCCATAGTCAGCTTTCAGCCGTCGCTGTGCCAGAACATGAGCTGGATCGACCTGCACGATGACCCGCTTTTGGCGATACTCCCGGCAGATGTGGAGCTTGTAGGCGGGGCGTACCCGGTGGAGATGTTTGACGGGTGTGAGTTTCTCATGCCGTCCGACGGACAAGACTTGGACATCATGCCGGCTCTTTCCGCGGGCGCGGGGCATATCGCGCCGGTGTTCAGATACACGGGGCTGGACGATGCTTCAATAGCGTCGATGGTGGCGCATGGGCTGGGTGTGAGCGTGCTGTCAAAGCTTATTATGGACGGGATAAACGACCATGTTCTTGCTTTGCCGCTTGAACCGGCGGCATTCCGACGTCTCGGCATCGTGGTGAACGGTGCGCGGCAGAACGAACACCGGATAAAAACCTTTATCCGCTGTGCCCGAACCACCGTCACGCAGATATATGCCGAGGAATCGGCGGCAGATGTGGAATAACAGTGCATATTACCGAGGAGACCAACGGATATGAACGATAAAAAGCATATTTTGCTGATAACAACAGGCGGCACGATAATGTCCGTGCCGTCAGAGCATGGGCTTGCACCCGGCGAGGACGAGGGAAGGCTTCTGCGCTTTCCGGGGAGTGAGCAATATGATGTAACGGTGCATTCGCTCCTCACGCTCGATTCGAGCAACATCCAGCCGGAGGAATGGACGCTTATTGCCCGGTGCATTTTTGACAGACGCCGCGACTATGACGGCATAGTCATAACCCACGGCACGGACACCATGGCGTACACCGCCTCCGCGCTGACCTTCATGCTCCCGGGGATAGACCGCCCCGTCGTACTCACCGGCAGTCAGACCCCCATTGCCAACATACTCTCCGATGCGTTTTCAAATCTTCAATGTGCGTTCGCAATGGCGGCATCGGGCGTGAGCGGGGTGTTCGTGGCGTTTGACAGAAAGGTGTTTCTCGGCTGTCGCGCGGTGAAGGTACGCACGACAGCGTTCAACGCTTTTGAAAGCGTCAATCTCCCTGCCGTGGCGGAGATAAACGCACATGGGCTTGCCCTGCGGCGGGAGCTTATCCCCGCTCGGGAGGGTGAGTGCCGTCTTGAAGACGCGGTCAGCTCACGCGTTGCACTTATGAAGCTCATACCCGGGGTCGACCCGCACCTTTTCTCTGCGTTTGCGGACGCGGGGTGTCGCGGACTCGTGATAGAGGCGTTCGGCTCGGGCGGTATCAACTTCCTGCGCCGCGATGTGGTGGCTGAGCTGAGCGCGTTGGTTGAGCGCGGTGTGGCGGTGGTGATATGCAGTCAGTGCCTTTACGAGGCCACGGACATGACGACCTATGAGGTCGGTCGCCGCGCACTCGACTGCGGGGCGATCCCCGCCGGGGATATGACCACCGAGGCCGCCGTGACAAAGCTGATGTGGCTGTTGGAGCGCGGCTTGACCCCCGCCGAGCTTGCGTGTGAGTTCCAAAGGGACATGCACGGGGAAATAACGGCGCAATAACACGAAAAAGTCCGGCAAAAACCGACAGCACCTGTTCTCAGGTGCTGTCGTTATAATATGGTATATACGATTATGCCGGCGTGTTCGGCTCTCTTTCGGGCTTGGAGAAGGAGATGCATACCACCGCACCGACAACGGCAACGGCAGTACCCACCATGAGCGCGGAGCGGACGGACATGCAGTCAAACAGTATGCCGCCGATGCTCCCGGCAAAGACCGAGCCGAGCGTAGTCGCGGCAAACGCGATGGTTTGACCCTTGGCGGCGTCCTGCGGGGGAATGTATATATCCGTGTAGCGCACGGAGGCAGGAGTGATAAGCCCGAAGGAGACAGCCTGCAAAATACACGCGGCGTAAAGCCCGGAGACGCTTGTGGCAAGGGCAAAGGCAAGAGCCTTCAGCACAAGACCCACGGACGCGATACGCATGCAGGCGGGTGCGCTTATGCGGCGGGAGATACGGTCAAAAAACAGCATGGTGGGCAACTCCATGATGGCCATGAAGCCGGTAATGCGCCCCATGTCCGCCGTATCACCGCCCACGGCGCGGACGACGTTTATAAAGAACGTGATGACAAGGTTTTGCGAGATGAAAAGCATTCCCATGCCGAGCATCATCAGCGTGAAGCGGCGATTTGCGCGGAAAAAGCCCAAGAGAGAGCTTGCCTTACCGCTGTTCGAGGCACCGCGCCCCGCGCCGTCGGACGAGCCGCGACCGAGCTGTAGACCGAGGGCAAACAACAGCGCAAGTTGGCACAGTATGCCCACGCCGGCGGCGATGGGCAGTGCGGAGGGGGTGTAAGCCTCTAAAAGTGCGCCGATTACAGTCGCGCCGAGAGAGTAGAAAAGCGAGCCGAGGGCGCGAGCCGTGCCGAAATTGACGCGACCGCACTCTGCCTGAAGCTCGAAGCTGAGCTGGTTGACGAGACCGCCGCCTGCGTTGACAAGGGCAATATAAAGGCAGTAGCCCACGCCGACAAAGCGCGACGTACCCGGAACGAGTACAAAGGCGGTCTGTATGAGAAGCTGACCCGCGATGAGTGCGGCGAGAGAGGCGAAAAGCCCGATGCGACCGCGCCTGTCCGCGAGAGAACCCGCCCACGTGGACAGAGTCACGCCGATAATGTTACCCAGAGCAATGGCGAGACCGATTTCGGAGTTGGAGTAGCCACGGTGCTGCATGTACACCGCGGCGAATGCCACGCACGCGCAAAAGCCCAGCCAATAAAGCCCCTGCATGAGCGCGTATTGTATGTTAAATGACACTTGCTTTTTGTTCATATGCCGTCTCCTTTCTTGGGTTAAGCATGAGTGGTTAATATATCACGTATGACCTGCCCGTGCAAGAGGGGAAATGTGAACAATGTGAGGCAAAAGCATAATAACTCAGGCAGGGCAAATGCCCTGCCTGTTTGATATGATATTAGCGTATTACCACTCGAGGTTCTTTTCGGTCTCCTTGGAGAACACGTGAGCCACGTTACCCTCAAAGGCGAAGTGGACGGTGTCACCCATTGCATAGTGACCCTTCATGTCGATGGTCGGGACGATGATGATAACGTCCTTGCCCTCGGCGGAGACGTGCAGATGCACGGAGGAACCCATCATCTCGCTCACGTCGACCTTGGCGGCAACACCGTTGTCGGCGATGACGGTATGCTCCGGACGTACACCGAGTGTCACGGACTGAGACTGAACGTCGTTCGCGAGGAGGCGAGCCTGCTTCTCCGCGGCAAGCTCGACCTTGTAGCCGCCAAGCTCGACGAAGAACTTGTCACCCTCACGGATAAGCTCACCGTCGAAGAAGTTCATCTGAGGTGTGCCTATGAAGCCAGCAACGAAGAGGTTGCGGGGGTTGTTGAACACTTCCTGAGGAGTGCCGATCTGCTGGA
>CAZBYU010000144.1:0-4289 GCA_964496235.1 uncultured Oscillospiraceae bacterium
CGAACATCGGGGTGTCGTCCTTTGCAGGGCCGGACATAACAACGACCTTTGCGCCGGCGTCGATGTGAGCCTGAGCGGATTCCTTGGTGAGGAAACGGCCGGTGCACTCAAGAACGTACTCTACGCCAAGCTCGCCCCAGGGCAGGAGAGCGGGGTCACGGTACTTGTTGTCAGCGAGGACCTTAACGGTCTTGCCGTTGACGGTGAGGGTGCTTGCCTCGTCGTCGGCGGTGACGCAACCGTCGAAGCGACCGTGAACGGTGTCGTACTTGATGGCGTAAGCCAACTGGCTCGCGGGGTGACCGGGAGCGTTGATTGCGACGACCTCGATGTCATCAGCCTTGATGGCGGCACGGAAGGTCAGAGAGCCGATACGACCGAAACCATTGATACCAACTTTGATCATATTAGATATCCTCCATAAAAAAATTGTTAACAAAGTAAGCCGGAACAAGCTTATATACAAAATTCCCGCAGGGGAAAATTGTGCCTTATTTAACGACCTAATTTTATCATATAATATAAACAAAAATCAATATTCAGCCTCGTTTATTTTGAACGAAAAAACGCCGAAAATTCAACCTTTTTCCCTCAAAAACAGGGGAGAGTATTGTGTATTTTGTCGATATTTGATAGAATAGGGGCAAAATGGAGGTTAGGAGAGCAAAACATGGTTCAGGTTTCATCGGATATACTCGCATTAACTACCGAGGCGGTGGTGCTTGTGCAGGCGGGGAGAGTAAGCTTTGCCAACGCGGCGGCGAAAAAGTTGATAGGTTACGACTGTGAAGGTAAGCGCGTGGGCGAGATTTTCCCGCCGGAGATAGTGGGCGCACAAGGCTCGGGCTTTATTGCGGATACGCTCATAAAGGGCAAGCGGTGCATAGTGCGTGTGACCAAAAACGAGGGAATGCAGGCCATATTCCTTGCCGAGCCGTCGGGTGAGCCGGTCATGCTCAGTGAGGCATTGATATATTCCATGCGTAATAACCTTATGACGATGTGCATGACGACGGAGCTGTGCCGCACACGCGCCGAGGACATCGGCGACGAGGAGCTTCGCACGGGAGTCGCGTCGATGTCGCAGAGCTATTTTCGCATAACACGCCTTTTGGAGAACCTAAGCGCGGCGAAAAGCATACTCGGCGGTGGGATACGCTTCGCGCCGGCTCGCCTCGAGCTTGATGAGCTGTGTATGAGCATTGCCGAGCGGGCGAAGGTGCTTTGCGACGTGCCGGAGGTCTGCTTCGAGGGGGAGAGCGGCGTTACCATAGAAGCCGATCCCGCGTTGACAGAGCTGTTGCTGCTAAACCTCATATCCAACAGCCTTGTGCATGCAAAGGGATGTACAAAGGTCGGCATACGCATCATCGACGCGGGAGACAGCGTCATCTTGTCCGTCACGGATAACGGCTGTGGCATAAAAAGCGAGGATTTGCCCTCGGTGTTCGACAGATATACCCACCCATTCACTCTCAGCGGAATGGGAAAGGGCGCGGGCTTGGGAATGACGGTGGTGCGCGGCGTCGCGGAAAAGCACGGCGGAACGCTGTTGCTTGAAAGCAGACCCGGCTACGGCACTACAGTGCGAGTGTCGCTGAAAAAGAAGCAGGGGCTTAACACGGCTCTCGGCGCACCGACGGAAAAGTACAACGCCGACAACGTCAGCATACTCACCGGGCTTTCCGACTGTTTGCCGGAGAGATGCTACAAAGAAAAATATTTGGATTAACAGTCTGTATAAACTCACGCCGAGGGTTTTGCCCTCGGCGTGAAGCGTTGCTGTTCAATTTAAGAATCGGGTGTGTTTATTGCAGACCGCGTCCGCGCTCCTCGACCTTGACAAAAAACTTGTTGCGCGAGACGACGGCATGCTCCATATTCAGCACATAGTCAAGCTCCAGCTCGCCGCCGTTGTCGTTGAAGCTGTGGCGTATGGAGCGGGTCTTGATGCCGAGGGTGGCACTGCCGTAAGGCGTGTCATACAAAAAGCGGTTGTTCTCCTTCTCGCGGAATATCATGCGACTGCGTACAAGCCCGTCGCGGTCGATAATGACCTCGTTCGGACGCACGAACACGCTTGTGCGTGTACCCTCCAGCCCCGTCACCTCGGATTCGAGATAGCTGAAGCATGCGGTGTCTCCGTCTATGAAATAGTTTCCGTCGGTGCTGAAATCAAGGAGATCTCTGTCGTCGGAATCGCTGTTTTGTACGCTGTGCATGGATATGACAACGTCTTTCATCATATGCTCGCCTCCGTTTCGTCCGCATATGCGGTGTATACCTCGCCCACGATGCTGTGACCGAGAAAATGCGCGGCGTGTTCGGCGAAATCCTCCGCGTTGCCGCTGGTGTAGTATTTTACCCTGCCTGTGCCGCCGGTGAGACCCTGTACCGTAAGGTATGCACACATCTCTTCCGCCGCACAGCCCGCCGCGCTTACAAGCACGACATCATGTCCGAGGTAGTTTCGGATCGCGTCGGCGACGAAGTCAAAGTGCGTACAGCCGAGAAGAAGCGCGGAAACACCTGCCTCGCGCATCGGCGCGAGTGAGGCTTCCACGGCGTGGCGCAAAAGCGCGTCATCGGTTGCGCTGTGTCCGTCCTCTATGAGCCGCACGAAGTCCTGACATGCGATGTCTATGATTTCGCGCCCCGGGCAGAGAGCTTCAAGTCGGCGTTTGAATGCGCCGTTTTTTATGCTTGCCCCTGTGGCGATTATGCCGAGGGGGGCGTTGCCGGGCGTGCGGGAGAGAGCCAGCACGGACGCGTCTATCACGTTTATAACCGGTAGCTCGAACCCGGCGAGAATATCACCCGCCGTGCTTGACACTGTGCCGCATGCGGCGACGATGGCTTTTGCACCGTGGCGTGACAAAAGCTCCATATCCTGCCGCGCCATGACGCGTAGCTCCTCCGTCGGACGAACACCGTAGGGGTTGCGCCCGGTGTCGCCGAAGTATATTATGTTTTCATTCGGCATAAGCGTTTGCAGAGCCTTCAGTGCCGTTAGGCCGCCGAGACCTGAGTCGAATATGCCGACGGGTCGATTGTCCATGTGCGTCTCCTGACTAAGTGTTGCGCCATGCGTTGCGTGAAGCATGTTGTATCATTGTACCGCATTCTCACCGCCAATACAAGTAAAATTTGTTTACCGGATATGTGGAATTGCGGCGGTGTTCGTGCTATAATAGGTATACAATGAATCAGGTCGGCGGGGGAGCACTTCCGTCGGCTCGAATCCGAGGAGGCGAACATCAATAATGAACATAGAGCTTTCCGATAAGGAATTCAGACGGCTTTTGGATATGGTATACATCGGCAACTGGATCTTGAACTCCACACGCGGCGATGACCGCTTTGAGGACTATGACCTCATGCAGGAAAAGCTTTTCTCCATGTGTCCGGCGAACGGCATGCGCTCGCTGGTACAGCTGTGGCATGGGCATATATTCCCCTCACAGGCTTATGAGGACGGCGGCATACACGAGGCGATCGCCGACTATGAGGACGCGGTTTTTTACAACATACTCGCCGAGGAGCTTGCCCGGCGTGATCTCGGTCTGGAGGACACGGATCCGGAAAATTTCGACGAGCTGACCGAGCGCATGGAGGATTATCTTGTCGAGTTTGAGCGCAGTGGCTTAGACTGTGTGAACGTGGATATCGACTGACGGGAGATAAGGACAATGCACGACGAGCTTACAAGGCAGGATTTGAAGAAAATGCGCGAGGAACTGGATTATAGGCGGCTGGAGCTGATGCCGGAGCTTATAGAAGAGGTCAAGCGTACACGCGCCTTCGGCGATTTGAGCGAGAACTTCGAGTATAAGGCGGCAAAGCAGGCGCAGAATAAAAACCGCAGTCGCATTCGCTACCTCGAGGGCATGATAAAGACCGCCAAGGTCATTGATGACCGCTCGAGCACCGACGAGGTCGGGCTTTTCGATAAGGTGGAGATTTATATGCCCGATGATGACGAGACCGAGACCATACAGGTTGTCACCACGGTGCGCTGTGACCCGCGCCGCGGTCTGATCAGCAAGGAATCGCCCTTCGGTCAGCAGGTTCTCGGCAAACGCGTGGGGGATAGCTTCACCGTTGAGGTAAATGACAATTACAGCTACCGCGCCGAAATCCGGTCAATCACAAAATGCACCGATGACGGCTCTGCCCCGTTGATGGAATATTGATTAATTCATAATACGCAAAGCAAAGATGAACATTTCGATATAAAAACATCTGCAAACACGGTGCTTGCAGATGTTTTTATATACTTTTGGCTTGCA
>CAZBYU010000145.1:0-4252 GCA_964496235.1 uncultured Oscillospiraceae bacterium
TATTAACAATAAAAGAATATATTAATACCGAGGTGTTTTACACCTCGGTATTTTCAGCTTGTCAAAAAAGTTCTATCGAACTTTTTTGACTGCGCTTAATCCGCCGAGCATTTTGAATACTTCAAAATGCTGCTTCGCTCGAAAAGCCTTGATATTCAAGGCTTTTCTGCGGCGGTTTATCCAATTTGAGGTGGGTCTTGCCCCCTCAAGCTCCCCCGCTACTCTGTTGTTTTCACTTGAAGCATAGTTTTTGACAGACTCATGAAAATACCGAGGTGTTTTACACCTCGGTATTTTCTATAAGAGCGAGTTTTTGTTCTCTGCTCATGCGTTTTATGTGCCACTCGCGGCTCATCGCCTGCTCGCGTGTGTCAAATTCCTCCGTGTGTACAAGCTCAACCGGGAGGTGTGAACGCGTGTATTTACAGCCTCGTCCGGAGACGTGTTCCGCGATACGATGCTCCAGATCGTTTGTCCACCCGGTGTATAACGACCCGTCACCACAGCGGAGTATGTATACATAGTTCAACGGCGTACCTCGCGTACATTGCGCTCGAACTTGCTCCTCGCACCCATCACCTCATGCCCACAGCCTCGACAGCGTAGCTTGAAATCCGCGCCTATTCGCAGAACCTCCCACTCCCGGCTTCCGCAAGGGTGGGCTTTTTTCATCAACAGCACGTCTCCCACTTGAATATCCATTACTTTTTGATATCCTCCCAGTAGCGTTTCGCGGTTTGCTCGGTCTTGTTGTCACCGTATTCATAGTATCGTGCGTTTTTCAAGTCGTCGGGCAGATACTGCTGTTTGACCCAGTGGTTAGAGTAATTGTGCGGGTATTTATAGCCCTGTTCGCGCTCAAAGCCCGCGCCGTCTGCGTGTACGTTCTGAAGCTCCCTCGGGAACGAACCCACATGCCCCGCGCGTACATCGGATATTGCCGCGTCGATCGCCAGACACGCGCTGTTCGATTTCGGCGCGGTGGCAAGTACCAGGGCGGCCTCCGCCAACGGCAGACGTGCCTCGGGAAGCCCCAATTGCAACGCGGAGTCGACACATGCCTTGACTATCGGCACGGCGAGCGGATATGCAAGACCGATATCCTCGCTTGCCGAGCATAGAAGCCGTCGGCAAATTCCCACCAAGTCGCCCGCTTCGATAAGCCGGGCGAGATAGTGCATTGCCGCGTCGGGGTCAGACCCGCGAAGTGATTTCATCAGTGCGGACAGCGAGTCAAAATGCTCGTCTCCGTCACGGTCGTAGCGCATGGAACTGCGCTGAGATATGCTCACCGCGTCTTGCATGCTTATACTGCCCTTGTCAACACAGGCGGAGAATAAAAGCTCCACCGCGTTCACTGCCTTGCGTACATCGCCCCCACAGGCAGACGCGATTCGCCCTGTCACGCCCTCGTCAATCACAAGTGGTGCGTCCAGCCGCGCGTTGCATATGTCCATTGCACGCGCGACGGCTCGCTTAACTTCCTCCGGCGGTACGGGCTTGAACTCGAACACCGTCGAACGGCTCAAAATCGCGTTGAATACGCAGAAATATGGGTTTTCCGTTGTCGATGCGATAAGCGTGATTCGTCCGTCCTCTATGAACTCCAGCAGTGACTGCTGTTGCTTTTTGTTGAAGTATTGTATCTCGTCCAGGTATAATAGCACGCCGCCGGGGGTCAAAAACGTGTCCAGCTCGTCTATTATTTTCTTTATGTCGGATATGCCGGCGGTCGTGGCGTTCAATTTGCGTAGAGTGCGGTTTGTCCGCTCGGCGATGATTCGCGCCACTGTAGTTTTCCCTGTGCCGGACGGACCGTAGAATATCATGTTCGGAATGCGCCCGCTCTCTATTATGCGCGTCAGCATGGCGTTTTTGCCGAGTATGTGCCTCTGACCTACAACGTCATCAAGCGTGTGCGGTCTTATCTCGTCCGCCAATGGCTTGTACATGCCATCCATCAGTCCGCCTCCTTTGTAAGCTCGTTTACAATATGCTGACACATCAGCATTCCCGCACTTGCCGGTACCCACACCAATGACCCCGGTACGCTCCTCCGACCGGGAGGCGGTGCTTCAAGCTGAGTGGGTGTCATCGGCTCCTCCGGGGAGAACACCACCATGTGGTGTTCAACGCCCCGCGCACGAAGCTCTTTACGCACCACCCGCGCAAGCGCACAGCCATAGGTCTTGGCTATGTCCGTTATTTCAAGAAGCGTTGCGTCTCGCTTATTCCCTGTGCCGAGTGCTGATATAATGGGTATGCCTCTTTCACGGCAGGTCATTATAAGGTCGACCTTGCATGATACAAGGTCTATCGCGTCCGCCACGAAGTCGTATGGGGCGAAAAACCGCTCACGCTCCGCGGCGGTGTAACAGCCGACTATGGTGTGTACGTGTATTGTCGGGTTTATGTCGCGTATACGCGCCGCCATGACCTCTGCTTTCGGCAACTCCACTGTGGAGGAGAGGGCGCAAAGCTGTCGGTTGATGTTCGTTGTGCTTACGACGTCCTGGTCGATAAGCGTCAGCTCTCCCACGCCGGAGCGAGCCAGAGCCTCCGCACACCATGACCCCACCCCGCCGAGACCGAACACCGCCACGTGGCTGTTATTCAACTTTTCCATTGCCACCGCGCCTAACAGCATCTCGGCACGCATCGTTCTCTCGTCCATGTACTTATCCTTCCCGTTATGCAAAATCCGCCGGAAGCCAAAGACTTACGGCGGATTATCCTTCATCTTATTAGCCGACCAGCTTCAGCCAGTAGCCGTTCACGGGGGTGTAGCCCGCGAGAAGCTCATCAAGCCATGCCTGGAGTGCGGTGGTCTTCAAATCCTCCTCGGCGATAGCGTCCGAGCAGAGCTGACCCTCGCCGACGTAGTACATCACGTGGTAGCCCGCGTATGCACTGCTCTCGCCGTAGACGATGTCGGTGTCGCCGTGCTTGTGCTTGGCAAAGCAGAACTCGTCGAACTCTTCGACCATCTGGTTCTTGCGAATGGAATCATAAAGCCCGCCGTTGGTGTTGGAGCCGGTGTCCTCGGAGTTGGCATTCGCCATGACCGCAAAGCTCTCCTCGGTTGCCTCGCCGGCTTTCCACTCGGCAAGAAGCTCCTCGGCACGCGCCTTAGCGGAGGCCTTTGCCTCGTCGGTGTATTCGCCGTTTTCGTCAGCCTCCGCCTTTACGAGAATGTGGCGTACCTGTGCGAGCTTGTAGTTGTTGTCCTCGCGTGCGATGAATGCCGTGACATAGAAGCCGTCACTGGAGGAGTTGGCAGATACGGTCGCGTCGCCGTTTTCACGTGCGGAATCCATCATCCACGCCTTGTAAGAGCCAAGCCCACTGCCGGAGGTCGCGGTGTTGTGGGTGCATGTCGTGTCGGCATCGACGGTGGCTATTGCGGCGTTGAGGCGAGCTTCAATATCTTCCTCTTCCGATTCTTCATATGCGGCGAGAATCTCATTTGCCTTTGCCTCTGCGGCGGCAACGGTCTCGTCGGTCACGGCGTCGGTGCCGTCTTCACCGGTCACCTTTTCCGCGGAGATGTAATAATAAACATAGTCGAAGTAATCGCGCTCGCCGTTATAGCTTGCGTACTGCTCGCTCAGCTCCGCGGCGGAGTATTCGAGAGAATCGGAATACTGCTGTGCCGCCTTGGAGGCAAGAGACCCGGCGTATCCGGCTTCACGGGCGATATCGGTGGTCACACCGTTGCCGTAGTTTGCCGCGAGGAAGTTATTTGCGCTGGAATAACCCTGAAGAGCGGCGTAGGTGTCGAGCGTGGCAACGTCGTTGTCCACGGTCGCCTTTTCCTCATCGGTCAGGGCTATCCCGTTTTCGGCGGCGTAGTCGGAGAGAGCCTTGTTCTGTACAAGCTGGGTTATTGCCGCGTCAACAAAGTAATCGCGCCAGCTACCGCCGTCGGTCATGGAGCAAGCCTGTTTATCAAGCCCGGTCAGACCCGTGGAGGAGTCAAGCCCGAAGATGGACGCATAGCTGCCATACTGGTTGATCCAGTAGTAATACTGACTGCCGTACTGATAGTTCATCTCGGCGGGGGAATACTCCGAGTCGCCGACGGTGACGGCAGTGGTGTGCTTATAAAGGAAGCCG
This sequence comes from uncultured Oscillospiraceae bacterium, assembly GCA_964496235.1. Taxonomy (GTDB): domain Bacteria; phylum Bacillota; class Clostridia; order Oscillospirales; family Oscillospiraceae; genus Limivicinus. Next base: position 4,117 of record CAZBYU010000145.1, read on the forward strand.
GAGTCAAGGAAAAGGATCGCGGCGATAAGCAGTACGACGAGAACGGTGCCTAACGTCCAGCGGCGTTTGCTCTGCGCCTTTTTCTTGGCCTCTTCCTGTGCGGCGAGGATCTTCTTGTCAGTTCCGGCCTCACGGG
>CAZBYU010000146.1:0-1187 GCA_964496235.1 uncultured Oscillospiraceae bacterium
GATCGGATTTGGCGTATACATATGCAATTCTCCTTTTGCTTGCTGTTTAGCGTTTGATTTTGTTTTTTTGATATTTCTCTTCTCCGGTTGAGAACATGTCACCGAGGTCTGACGCCGGTCAGTACGTCGTTGACCTCATCGACCGAGACTGCGACATATCCGTGACCAAAGTCAATCGGGGATGAAAGGGCATCATCTGCAAGATGTTTGTCGGGATCTTCAACCCCGCAAGCCTTAAGCTTGTCTTTCAGTACGCTCTTGAACTCATAATTGAGTTCTTCGTCGTAATAATCGTATTTTTTGAACTCTTTCCCCATCGTGTGCTCGACTTCGTCAAGAAGATCGCTACCACCAGCTATGTATTTGTAGTCTGCTGTTTCTGAATGCGGAACATCAACAAGGCAAGCGTGCAACTTCATACGCATGTCCTTGTGCGCGCCGAGCGCATTCTTTATCGATTTCACATCTATCGATCGATACCCCAGCACACGCGTGAACGCACACCATCTTCTGTGTTCGAGCCACGCAAGATGCTCTGCTTTGCTCTGCAGGTCGTCACATTTGTCTTTGATTTCGAGCTCCTTGGCTAACTCGTCCTTTTCTGCGCATTCTGATCGTTTGATTACAGAACACTTTCTGAACATGTCGCAAAGATTGTCGATATATTTATAATGATCGCTGTCGTTTTCGGCGTCAAAAACAGACCTATCGATCCAACCCAAAGAGAATACCTTGTACTGAGTATGTTCGGCTCTGGCAAGATCCGCCCAATAATTGTAGTTTGATGCCTCGTCTGTTCTTTTTTGGTTGGCAGCAATGTCAACAGCCTTTTGATTCGCCGAATACGCATTGCCGATCTGCCTCGACCAATTGGTGTATTTTGTCATATATATGTTCCGACAACAATATATATCATCAATATTGCCAAAAGCGTGCATGTATATGTTGCATTCGCCCGATTTACGCACACTGAATCTCTTTTGCTTGTTCAAAGCGTTTGCCAGCTCGGGATCGAATACCGCATACGCAATTACCACTTTGCGGTTTTTCTTGATGCATTCCTCGCCGATAAGACCGCGCAGTTTCTCTGCGATCGCGATGTTGTCTGAATCGCTTCCAAGTGCAATGATATAATAATCCGAATTAAGCAGATTCTCCAGGTCTTGCCAGCTGCCGCTCTTCATATC
>CAZBYU010000146.1:1197-4247 GCA_964496235.1 uncultured Oscillospiraceae bacterium
CTTCATATCCGCTTGCCGATAGTTCACCCGACAGTACGGAATTTTACAAACAGATTGAGGGGAATCTATCGTTTTCTTGATCTCGGGATTTATGTAATCGATCTTACCCCAAAACGCATCCTCATCATCTTTTGATAAGATGTTGAATGTTGGTATGCATGGCGTCTTGCAATCGTTTACCATCGTTTGCCCGATCCAATATGCGTTTAGAAATGCTTCCGTTCCGATCTGTCCGTTGCCGAATATAGTGACTTTCAGATCGCTGTGACCCTTTTGACCGATAAGCGGCTCGTACAATGGAACATCGTCGAACAGATTTTGCACCAAATTTCGATATCCGTTGACAGGGATCAGCGTGGGCTTTTTGCCGCCGTGAAGCAACTTTTGCTTCTTCTCGTCGTTGAAGCTCTCGTGTATGCGCTTTTCTATCTGCACATATGCGTCACTTTGCACAAAGAAATAGATAACCGAGTTTTTTACCTGCCTGACGCTTTTGCCCTCGGTAAGTTCGATAAGCGTCCGAAGATTGGCTTTCTCGTCCGCGTCCATCAGATAATACTCGTGCTCGCCGAATATACGCGCCGTAATGTGCTCAAGATCGTCGCGAACGCAGATCGCCCCGAATCGTTTGGCATCGAGAAGCAGTTCCGCTTTCTTTTCGTCCGAGTCGCTGTCAACATATACATCGGTGAATATTATTGCCGGCAACATGCCGCAAGCGTTGCGTATGTCACGGGCAAGTGCTGCAGATGTTTCGTTCAGCTCGCTAAAGAAATATTTTTTGCTCCAAAAACACAAAAACGAAAATCTCATCCGAATTTTCGGAAAAATATTTGCTAAAAGGTTAAATACGATAGCACCGCCGAGAATCGGGGCAAGAATATTGAGCACCGAGGCGTATACACCGTAAGCACCGGCACCCTTGCCGAAAACAGCCACGATCATTTCTTTGCCGTTTGCGATATACTCGGTTTAGTCCTCGTCCATGCTGAATGATTGCAGAGCATGGACGAAGCTGTTGCCGATCTCTTCAACCTTGTTGAGATCGTAGCCTCCATCGTAGATCGTCTTGAGCCCGACCGCGTACCGAAGACTCCAGATCGCCATAAAAGTAGCTATTGACCAAAGCATAAGCGTGCGTCCCATCGGGGCAGGTCGATATCGCTTGTCAAGGAATCTTCTGCACAGATTGCAACAAGACCTCACCAGGATCGCAATCATGATCAGTGCCGAAATGACAACCAACACCGCAGCCACCGCGCTTGATTTTCCCATCATTGTCACCGTTTCTTTCGCATCAGCGAAAGTTTCCTTTCTTTTGTTTTTTATTTTGTATGTAACATATCCAAAGCCACTTTAGTGAGTTCACCAAGAACCTCGATGCTTTTTTAGCTCTTCTTTAATTTCGAGCTGCTTTTTACGATTGCCGAGCTTGCCGTATGTGTATGCCATACTCTCCAAGGTTTTCAGCGTGGCTCTGTGCTCCTTGCCAAGCACTTCACGGCGCAACTCATACACCTTTTGGAACAACTCCAACGCTTTTTGATAATCACCGAGATTGCCATATGTGTATGCCAAATTGTTAAGAGCGGTCAGCGTCTTTGGATCCTTCTCGCCAAACACCTCGCAGTGCAGTGTATATGCCTTATCTTTTAGCTCCAGTGCCCTTTGATTGTTGCCGAGTTTGTCATATGTAACTGCCAAATTGTTAAGAGCGGTCAGCGTCTTTGGATCTTTTTCTCCAAAGTTGTGTTTACAATAGTTATACAGTCTCTCTGCCCACTTGAGTGCCTTGTTATTATCTATCCGAACATACTGTCCCTCGTCGTACATGTGGTACAATTTTGCCATCGCCTCGGGATACTCTGCCTCTGCGGCTTTGGTTATGAGTTCAACCGCATATTCGTGGTTGATCTCGACATCGATTCCCTCGAGATAAGCAAGTCCGATCAGATAGTTGTGTTTTGGGTCGTCTTCGTTGGGTTTGAGGGCGATATCTTTAAGTGCCTCCAAGATGCCATTGTCAAGCTCAGCACCGATGTGTGGGTCAATGCAGGCGGGGATGCCGGGATACTGTTCCTCGAGTGCTCTTCGATTGGTCTCGACCATCTCAGCGGGCAGAATCTGCTTTTTCGCATCGCGAGCATTGGGGTACTCGGTCGTTTGCACGTAGTTTTCCTCATTCACGAGGTTCGGCGTGACGAGCAGTGTGAAAAGATCGCTTTTTTCGAGGGCTTCTTGGATGTTTTGGTTGAAGCTCTCGCCGGGTGCAAGAAACTCGTCGTACCAGATCGCAATATCGCGATACATGGGATTTTTGTGTATCAATCCCATTAGCTCGTTTGCATGGTTGCGGTCTTTCTTACGGTAGCTGAGAAAAATATATGCATCGAATGCTTTGCGGATCCTCTTGGCAGTCTCTTTATCTACAAATGTGGTCGAAAGGAACTTCTTCAGCTTATCCTCGTAGCTGATTTCGGTGAGATCTTGGCTGAACGGGCAAAGATACTGTCTCTCGCCGAACTTTGCCTTGTAGAACTCATCAATTTCCGTCTCCATCATCAGCGGAAGAATGAGCATATTCTCTTTGTCTGCATAGGCAAAATCGACATCCATCGCACGACACGGCTCGGTGAGCAGACGGAAGGTCACCGGCACGACAAACAGGTTGTTCTGCCCGATATCGGTCTTGATGTACTCATCGGGTATCGGCATGGTCATGTCCTCGGTGTAATAGATCGCACAGTCGAGGGTCTTGAAGATATCCTCGCAGACCTTGTCAAAATATCGCTCGAAATCCTTCGGATGGCAGGTAAAATACACCCTGCACTTGCCGCCGGCATTCGCCCCGGTCCGCGTTCGGACACTCATATGGTATTTGTTTGTCATGCTGGCCTCTCCTTTGAATGGTAATTTATTGTCTTCAACAAATAAAACGCTTTAGTTCGACCTTTTTCGCAGCAGAGAAAGATTTTTTTGCAAAAAATCGCCGTTTTCGCCGTGTTCAAAAAAATAGCACAATACTACTAACTTCTTGCATTATACCATAT
>CAZBYU010000147.1:0-4202 GCA_964496235.1 uncultured Oscillospiraceae bacterium
GAATATGGAGGCTTTTCGGGCGAAGCAGCATTTTGAAGTATTCAAAATGCTTGGCGGATTAAGCTTGTAAAAAGAGTTCTATTGAACTTTTTTTACAAGCTGTGAGCGGCAGAGTAATTCACTCTGCCGCTCTGTTTGTTCTTCATTTGTTCTTGAAAGAACGGAATAAATGGGGTATAATATCATGATAAAATTTGTGATATTATGCGCGGAAAGGTGTGTGCGTCAATGGCAGAGCAGAAAACCAACGTTATGCGGCTTTTGGAACAAAAGAAGATAAAATATACGCCCCATGAGTACCCACACGGCGATGAAGCCGTTGATGGGGTCACGGTTGCACACCTTACGGGCGTTGATGAGGCTCGGGTGTACAAAACCCTTGTCACGCGCGGCGCAAGCAAGACGGTGTATGTTTTCGTTATTCCCGTCGCGGCGGAGCTGGAGCTTAAAAAGGCGGCAAAATCGGTGGGGGAGAAGTCTCTTGCCATGTTGCACGTCAGTGAGCTTACTGCGGTCACCGGTTATGTGCGCGGCGGCTGTTCGCCGATTGGCATGAAAAAGCAGTTCAAAACCACTTACCATGAAGATATACTCGCACTTGATACCGTGTATGTCAGTGCCGGTAAAATCGGCAGTCAGATCGAGCTTGCTCCGCAGGAGCTTATCACGCTCACGCGCGGACAGACGGCGGATATTATAATAAAGGACTAATAAAAAAGCATGCAAGAGAGCATTTTCATCAAAGGCGCGAGAGAAAACAACCTCAAAAACATCGACTTGGAGATACCGCGCGATAAGCTTGTCGTAATCACCGGGCTTTCCGGTAGCGGTAAATCCAGCCTCGCGTTTGATACTATATATGCCGAGGGTCAGCGTCGCTATGTGGAGAGCCTAAGCTCCTATGCGCGTATGTTCCTCGGTCAGATGGATAAGCCGGACGTGGATTATATAGACGGTCTCTCACCCGCAATATCCATTGACCAGAAAACCACCTCGAAGAACCCCCGTTCCACAGTCGGCACGGTTACGGAGATATATGACTACCTCCGTCTTCTCTGGGCGCGCATCGGCATACCGCATTGCCCCAAATGCGGCAAGGAGATCCAACGCCAGAGCATTGACCAGATAGTCGACCGGATAATGACCCTGCCGGAGGGTACCCGCATTCAGCTTCTCGCGCCGGTTGTTCGCGCCCGCAAGGGTGAGCATGTCAAGGTGTTTGAGGACGCTAAAAAGTCCGGCTATGTCCGCGTTCGCGCCGATGGCATAGTTTATGACCTCTCCGAGGAAATAAAGCTTGAAAAGAATAAAAAGCATAATGTTGATATAATCGTCGACCGCCTTGTCATAAAGCCGGAGATAAGCCGCCGCCTTACCGACTCTGCAGAGACGGCACTTTCCCTTGCGGATGGGCTTATGACCGTCGACATCGTCGGCGAGGACAGAGAGCTTACCTTTTCGCAGAATTACGCTTGCCCCGACTGCGGCATATCAATGGAGGAGCTTACCCCGCGCCTCTTCTCCTTCAATAACCCTCACGGCGCATGCCCGAAATGCACCGGTCTCGGCGTTCAGTTGCTTGTCGACCCCGCACTCATCATGCCAAACGAAAACCTCAGTATAATGGAGGGCGGCATAAGTGCGAGCGGCTGGGGCAATGTCAAGGGTGACTCCATATCCAGAATGTACTTTGAGGCTCTTTCCAAGCGTTATCATTTTAAGCTCACCGAGCCGATAAAGAATATCCCGGACGAAGCCAAGCATGCCATACTCTACGGCACGGATGGCGAGCCACTCATGCTCCACTACGAAAAGGCAGAGGGCTACGGTGTGATAAAGCGTGCCTTTGAGGGCATAGTTCCGAATCTCCAACGCCGCTACGGCGAGACGCAAAGCCCCGCCATGCGTGCGGACATAGAAGAGTGCATGTCCGAAACGCCCTGTCCGGAGTGCGGCGGGCATCGGTTGAGAGCTTCCGCACTTGCCGTCACCGTCGGCGGAATGAACATTGCCCGGATGACGGAGCTTTCGGTTGTCCGCGCTCTGGAATTCATGCATTCTTTGACGCTTTCCGAAAAGGACGCGATCATTGCCGAGCGTATTATTAAAGAAATATGCTCCCGCCTCGGTTTTTTGCGTGATGTAGGTCTCGGATACCTGACGCTTTCCCGCTCGGCGGCAACGCTCTCCGGCGGCGAGAGCCAGCGTATCCGCCTCGCCACGCAGATAGGCTCCAGCCTTATGGGTGTTCTCTATATCCTCGATGAGCCGAGCATCGGTCTTCATCAGCGAGACAATGCTAAGCTTTTGAAAACCCTCAAACAGCTCCGTGACCTCGGCAACACCCTCATCGTTGTCGAACATGATGAGGAGACCATGCGTGCGGCGGACTTCGTTGTTGATATAGGTCCCGGAGCGGGTGTGAACGGCGGCAGAGTGGTGTGTGCGGGCAGTGTGGACGATATATGCGCCTGCCCCGAATCCGTCACGGGACAATATCTCAGCGGGGCAAAGCATATCCCCGTTCCTGCCGAGCGCAGAAACGGCACAGGCAAAAGCCTTGTCATTCGCAACGCGCGTGAGAACAACCTCAAGGGTATTGATGTCGAGATCCCCCTAGGCAAGATAGTGTGCGTCACAGGCGTGTCCGGTAGCGGCAAATCCTCGCTTATAAACGAGATATTGTATAAGACCCTTGCCTCCGAGAAAAACCATGCCAAGCTTCGTCCCGGCAAGTGCGACGGTATAGATGGGCTTGAATACGTTGACAAGGTCATCGCACTTGACCAAAGCCCCATCGGACGCTCCCCGCGCTCAAACCCCGCCACCTACACCGGCGTTTTCAATGACATACGCGATCTCTTCGCCTCCACGCAGGACGCGAAGCTCCGCGGCTACAGTCAGGGGCGTTTTTCGTTCAATGTAAAGGGCGGTCGCTGCGAGGCGTGTACAGGTGACGGACTTATAAAGATAGAAATGCATTTCCTGCCGGACGTGTATGTTCCGTGCGATGTCTGCGGCGGCAAAAGATATAACCGCGAGACGCTGGAGGTCAAGTATAAGGGAAAAAGCATTGCCGATGTGCTTGATATGACCGTGGAAGAGGCATGCACCTTCTTTGCCGCACAGCCCAAGATATTAAACAAGATCCAAACGCTTTACGATGTCGGCTTGGGCTATGTCAAGCTCGGTCAGTCCAGCACGACGCTTTCCGGCGGTGAGGCTCAGCGCGTCAAGCTTGCCACGGAGCTGTCCAAACGCTCCACCGGGAGTACGGTGTACGTTCTCGATGAGCCGACGACGGGTCTGCATATTGCCGATGTTCACCGCCTCATAAATATTCTCGACCGTTTTGCCGATGCGGGCAATACCGTCGTCGTGATAGAGCATAATCTTGATGTTATCAAGATAGCCGATCATGTCATTGACCTCGGTCCCGAGGGCGGTGACGGCGGCGGACAGCTCGTCTTCTCCGGTACGCCGGAGGGCTGTGCCGAGTGTGAGGTGAGCTTCACCGGTCAGTTTCTCAAAACCGTTCTATGATATATTGATTTATATACCGATACAGGAGGATTGCCGCCGTGGAACAGGAACTGGAGCTTATTGAGCTTTCCGGCACAATAGATTCCGTCATATATAAAAACGAGGAAAACGGCTACACCGTTTTGCGCCTGCGCGACGGCAACGGCGAAAGCGTCACTGTGGTGGGTTGCTTTCCCTATGCCGCACCCGGCGAATCCATGATCGCAAGCGGCACATGGGTAAACCACAGCGTCCACGGTCGGCAGTTCAAGGCGGAGTTTGCACAGCGGCTTCTGCCCACCGGTGCCGCCGCAATATATGACTATCTCGCCGGCGGCACGGTGAAGGGTGTCGGACCTGCCACGGCCGCGCTTATCGTCGACCGCTTCGGTGACAAAACCTTGGAGATTTTGGAATCCTCTCCGGAAAAGCTCGCTAAGATAAAGGGAATAAGCCTTGAAAAGGCAAAGCGCATTTCAAAGGACTTTCGCCGTCAAACAGGCTTGCGGCGCATTATGGAGTTTGTCTGCTCGTTCGGCATTCGCCCCATTCTTGCCATGCGTATGTACAAATTCTACGGCGATGAAGCGTTGGAGCTTTTGCGCGAAAACCCCTACATACTCGCCACCTCCCATATCGGCGGACGCTTTTCCGAGGCGGACGCGCTTGCCCTTGAAATG
>CAZBYU010000148.1:0-4193 GCA_964496235.1 uncultured Oscillospiraceae bacterium
AAAGAGCAGGAATATCTCCGCGAGATGCATAAAGCCGGGTGGAAGCTCGTGAGTGTGTCGGGCTTTTGCGTATATAAGTTTGAAAAATGCACCCCGGAGGACGTGATCTATCAGCTCGATTACAACCAAGAAGGGCTTGCCAACAAGGACGAATACGTCAAGATGTTCACCGATTGCGGCTGGGAGTACATTCAGGACTATGTGGATTTCAGCTATTTCAGAAAGCCCGCGGCGCAGACCGACGGCGCGGAAGAGATTTTCTGCGACGACGCCTCGCGCATGCAGCTCGTCGAGCGTATTTTCAAAGGGCGCGTCGTGCCGCTGTTGGTGCTTTTCTTCGCCGTTTTACTTCCGGGGCTGTTGTACAACATAGTTTGCGGCAACACCTTCAACACGATACTCTTTGTCGCCGTAATTGTACTCTACGTCACGGTCTTTGCCGCACTTGCAATCAGCTATTACAAAATGCGCCGGAAATAACTCCAAATACATAAAAATGCACCGATTCATCATCGGTGCATTTTTTATGCCTGGGCTTATATCTCGGTTTTAATCTGCTCAAGTATTTCCATCACGGTGAGAAGCTGGTCACGAGTGACGTAGGGAGAGGGTTTATTCTCCCTTGCACACTCCACGAAGTGCTTCAGCTCGTTATAATACCAGCCGCAGGGCGGCACATTAACGCCGGTGGAGATTTTGACCTCGTCCTCGGTGTTGTATACCTTGGGATCATGACCGAATCGGTACGCCGTCAGGTGTTCGCCGTCGTTTATCATCATGCCGTTTTCAAAATACACGCGCCAACGCGCTGTCCACGGGATATCCGCATTGAACCACGCCGCCTCGCCAACGACGTTCAAGCCGTTGAAGCTGTAATTGACGCGGAACTGCTCCGGATAGGTCTTGCCCTCACCGCGGCAGGAGGTGAATGTAAAACCGTCGGGCTTGCCGAAAAGGGAGACGATGATGTCAAGGTCATGGATATGCAGGTCATACGGCAGAAGCCCGGACTTCTTCTCGTCGAACAGCCAGCCGTCCGCCGCCCAACCGGGGCAAGCGGAAAGCCGCTCAAAGCATGCGTCCAAGGGCTTGCCAAACTCGCCGCTTTCCACCGCCTCGCGCAGGAAGCCGACTTCCTTTGTAAACTGCAACACCTGTGCAATGTATAGCCGGACGCCGCGCTTTTCCGCCTCGTCGAGCATTTCCTTCGCGTCGGCAACACTGAGTGCGATGGGCTTTTCGCATATAGTGTGCTTGCCGAGAGCGAGGCTTTCCATCACCATGTCGTGGTGTGTGTAGGTCGGAGTGCAAATATCCACAATGTCTATTTCGCACCCATTTACCATGTCGGTTATGCTGTCAAAGCACGGCACACCCCACTCACACGCGGTGCTTTTTGCGCGTTCGGAATGCCCCACCACGGCGGCGACCTCCGCCCCATCAAGGCGGCAGATATTCGCATAATGCACCTTGCCCATGCCGCCGACACCGACAAGACCTATTTTCATTGTTCTTTTCATCTCTTCCATGGCTTAAAACTCAAAGCCCTGCGAACGCAGGTATTCGGCGGAATCCATCACGGCGCGGTTGATCTCATCGAGATCTTTCGGACCTTCCTGTGTGAATTCTATCTCTATGGAATACGGGCTGAGGTTATCGCGCTCGTCCATCAGCTTGAAGAGCGTGGGAAACTCTATATAGCCCTTGCCGAGTGCGGGGAAGTTCCACTCCTTGCGTCCGCCCGCCTTTTCCTTGAGATGAACATAGCCTATCTTGTCTATGCAGGCGGCAAAATCCTCCGGCACATTCACATCGCCGTAGAACACGGCGTTTGCCGTGTCATAGTTTATCAGCACCCGCTCAGACCCGACGCGCTCGACGATGTCCTTCAAGACCGCACCTGTACCGTGGTCACCGTGAACCTCCAGCACCAGCTTCATATCGTACTTTTCAAGGTACGGCACCAAGCCCTTGATATGCTCCGCCACGACCTCGTTGGAAGCCACGGCGTTGTCCTTCAAATGCGCTTCGCCTATGGAGGAGACGATATACTCACTGCCGAAGAAGTGTGCAAGACGCATGTTGTCGACAAAGTCGCCTATGCGCTCGGTATCCATGAGGTTGGTGTGTCCGCTGGTTGCAAAGGGGATAAGCCCATTCGCCTCCAGCAAGTCCTGAACCTCAAGCGCACGCTTGAAGCTCTGGTTGGGGAAGACATGCTCTGTCCAGCCCTTTGTCGCTGTAAGCTCGATATACTTAAAGCCCACCGCCTTTATCCCCGCCACGGCATCCTCTATCGAGTAGCCATGGTAGCAGTTGGAGTTGACAGCAATGATGCGTTTTTTCATTCTCGCCACCTCTCAGGTCATGATGAAGTTGTCGAGATAACGCTTGGAAAGGCGGATGGACTTCAATATATCCTCGCGGCAGCTTTCAAACGCCTTATCCTCCACCTCGATAACGGCACAGCCGTTGAAGCGAATGTCATTGAGTGCGGAGACGAACGCAGACCAGTCCACATCACCCAAACCCGGGATCTTCGGACTCATGTAATCGAGCGGGTACGCCAAAACGCCGCACTCTGCGAGCTTTTCGGGGTAGAGCTTGATGTCCTTGAAGTGAATGTGGAATATTCTGTCCTTAAACTCGTACACAGTCTTTAGATAGTCAAGTTGCTGCCAGACGTAATGGCTCGGGTCGAAGTTGAGACCGAAGTTCGGGGAGGGGATAAGCTCGAAGAGCTTGCGGTAGATGGCAGGGGTACACATGAGGTTCTGTCCGCCCGGCCACTGATCCGCGCCGAAGAGCATGGGGCAGTTTTCAATAGCGACCTTGACGTTGCACTGCTCCGCAAGGGCGATTATGCCCGGCCATATCTCTTTGAACAGCTCTATGTTCTCTTCGACGGTCTTGTACTGGTCACGTCCGATAAAGGTCGTCACCATGCCCACGCCGAGCTTCTCGGATGCCTTTATAAGAGCTTTAAGATGATCAATGGCAGCGGTGCGCTTGGCAAGATCCGCGTCCATGGTGTTCGGGTAGAACGCGAGGGAGGATATGCTCATGCCCTTTGCCGCAACGTAGTCCGTGACATACTTTGCATACGCGTCATCCTCGAGGACACGCTCTGCGTCAATGTGGCTTACGCCGGCGTAGCGGCGTTCCGCCTTGCCTGCCGGCCAGCAGGCAACCTCAAGACATTCAAAGCCCATTTCGGCGGCGGTGTCGACAGCCTCTTCAAAGCTCCAGCCGTCCAATATTGCGGTAAGCAGACCGAATTTATACATCTCTCAATACGCTCCTTTATTTGTTTTCGGGTATCTCCACGCTTGTGCCAAGCTCGGAGGATTTGATGGAAGCAAGCACCGCGCGCATCGCCGCAAGTGCAGACTCGCCGGATATCTCGGGGGCGCGGTTATTCTTGAGGCAGTCGACCCAGAGGTCTATTACGCCGGAGCTGGTCTGATTATCGTTGGTCTGGATCTGCTCGACATCGAACATTGCCTTACTGCCGTCTTTATAGGTGATGACGATGGAGTGTGCGGGGTCATCGTAGATACGCATGATGCCGTTCGTGCCGTAGAGTACGGTGGAGTTATCTTCCGCGCCGTAGAACGTCCAGCTTGCGGTCATCGTGCCGAAGATACCGCCGGAAAGCTCATAGATGCACACGGCGTTATCGTCCACACCGATAAGCTCGCCGTCCGCACCGCGCTTGTCGAGCGTGGCAAGACGCGCCGTCGTGCGTACAACGCGCTGACCGGTCAGATAGTGGATAAGGTCGGTCTTGTGTACACCGAGGTCTGCCATCGCGCCCATTGCGGCGCGTTTCTTGTCAAAGAACCATGTGCCGCTACCCGGCTCAATGCTCCATGTCTCCGGTCCGCCGTGACCGAAGGTCGTGCGGAAGGAGATAACACGACCTATCTCGCCCGCGTCGATGAGTGCCTTTGCCTTCATATGTGCCTTTGCAAGCCGCTGGTTGTGACCTATCATGAGGAACTTGCCGCTCTCCTTCGCCGCGGTGACCATCGCCTCGCAGTCTTCAAGCGTGGTGGCCATGGGCTTTTCGCAAAGAACGTGCTTTCCCGCCTTGAGTGCCTTTATCGTCAGCTCCGCATGTGCATAGTTTGCCGCACACACGCTCACCGCGTCGATTTCGGGGTCTGCAAGCAGCTCGTCCGCCGTGTCGT
>CAZBYU010000149.1:0-4179 GCA_964496235.1 uncultured Oscillospiraceae bacterium
CCGCCTCAAATTGGATAAACCGCCGCAGAAAAGCCTTGAATATCAAGGCTTTTCGGGCAAAGCAGCATTTTGAAGCATTCAAAATGCTCGGCGGATTAAGCTTGTCGCATTTGAAGCGTATTTAAGCCCTGTCTAAGGGTGTGATAGGATGATATATGGGCATAATCCCACGCTACGTCTTACAGAAGGAAAAGCATATGGAAACTAACCGCCGTAAGGTAAAGCTAAGCCACAAGAAGCTGAGAAAGATAATAATCATAGCGGTGCCGGTACTCGCGGTGCTTGCGGGTGCGGCGATATACCTGCGTGCGCGGGTGACAAGAAAAATCGCCACGCGCGGTAAGATATATGTGACGACCGGGCTGGCGACGGCGAAGGAAGGAAACAGATTATGGGCTTGATGAGGGCGAGAGGTATTATTACCGCTACGCCGACACGATAAAATGCGGTTTTATGATAAGGTAAAAAAGGACGACGGTGCGAGGGGGAAACTTATGCACCGTCGTTTTGCCTATTGAAAATTCCGCCGCACTCGTTTATTATAGATGAGATAAATAACGTATGCACAGCATATTCCCGAGGAGGGCTGTATAATGGATAAGCATGAGATGACGGAGATTTTGAACGCGGTCGCGGCGGGGACACTCGGCGTGGAGGACGCGGCTCTGCGGCTGAAAATGCAACCGTTTGTGGAGCTGGAGGGCTATGCCAAGGTTGACTTTCACCGTGGTGTGCGCCAGGGTGTGCCGGAGGTTATATTCGGCGCGGGAAAAACGAAGGAGCATATTCTCGGCATAGTCCGCACCATGCTTGAAAACGGGCAGAAAACCGTGCTTATTACGAGGCTGGACGAGGTCGCGGCGGAATACATCTCGCGGGAGATCGAGCTTGATTACAACACGTTGGCACGTACCGGCGTGGTGGGAGAGAAGCCGGAGGCAACCGGGAAAGGCACAGTCGTCGTCGCAACCGGCGGGACGAGCGATATCCCCGTGGCAGAGGAAGCCGCCGTCACAGCCGAGACTCTCGGCAACCGCGTGGTGCGGCTTTACGATGTGGGCGTGTCGGGGATACACCGGCTTTTGTCGCACATGGACACCATTATGAGCGCACGTGCCATCGTCGCCGTGGCGGGTATGGAGGGCGCATTGCCGAGCGTGATAGGTGGGCTTGCCGACTGCCCGGTCATCGCTGTGCCGACAAGCGTGGGCTACGGCGCGTCACTCGGCGGGATAGCGGCACTTTTGAGCATGCTCAACTCCTGTGCAAGCGGAGTGTCGGTCGTCAACATCGACAACGGCTTCGGCGCGGGATACATGGCGAGCATGATAAACCATCTTGACTGAGGCACGAGGAATGGAGCTTAGTGAGTTTTTTGCGGAGAATAACCGCGCCGCGCTGGCTTTTTCGGGCGGGGCGGATTCGACCTATCTGTTATATGCCGCGCTTAAATACGGCGCGGACGTGACCGCGTACTATGTCAAATCACAGTTTCAGCCGGAGTTTGAGTTCAATGACGCGAAACGTGCGGCGAGAGAGCTTGGAGCGAAGCTGAAGATCATACAGGTGGACGTGCTTGCGTGTGAGCGCGTGTGCGAAAACCCGCCGGAGCGTTGCTATCACTGCAAGCGCGAGATAATGTCCGCAATAAGGGCGGCGGCGAGCGAGGACGGATACGGGTTTATACTCGACGGCGCGAACGCAAGCGATGACGCGTCTGATCGCCCGGGTATGCGGGCGGCGAGGGAGCTTGAGGTGCGCTCACCCTTGCGCGAGTGCGGCATAACAAAGCCGGAGCTACGCCGCCTGTCGCGCGAGGCGGGGCTGTTCACATGGGATAAGCCCGCCTATGCCTGCCTGGCAACGCGCGTGAAGACCGGAGAGCGGATAACGACGGAACTGCTGGAAAGGATAGAGAAAAGCGAGACGCGGCTTTTTGAGCTTGGATTTCATGATTTTCGTGTGAGAGTGTCCGGCGGAGACGCACTTTTGCAGTTTACTGCCAATGAGCTTCCCCGCGCGAGAGCGCACGAGGACGAGCTACGCGCACTTATCGCGCCGTATTTCGAGCGCGTGAGGCTGGACGACAAGGAAAGGAAACAGGGACTTTGAGGACACTATATTTAGACTGCGCGATGGGTGCGTCCGGCGATATGCTGACGGCGGCTCTTTTGGCACTGCACGATGACCGAGAGGACTTTCTGCGTCGGCTTAATGTGGCATTGGGCGGTCTCGCCGAGGTGAGTGCCGCGTCGGACAAAAAGTGCGGCATTGCGGGGCTTCATGTGACAGTGACGATAAACGGCGAGGTGGAGGGTCACGAGCATGACCATGACCGCCATCATGACCATGCAGACAACGAACATGACCACAGCCACGAGCATGAACGCGAGCATACCCACGAGCATGGACATAAGCACAACACCGTGCGGGATATTTACGCTCTGCTTGACGGAATGGGTCAGCTCGGCAAGGCAAGAGACGACGCAAAGGCGGTATACGCGCTTCTCGCCGAGGCGGAGAGCCGTGTACACGGAGAGACAGTGGAGCATATTCACTTTCACGAGCTGGGTTCGTTGGACGCACTGGCGGACATACTGGGCGCGTGCATGCTGATAAATGAGCTTGCACCGGAGAAGATCGTATGCTCACCGGTGCATGTCGGACGCGGAACGGTGCGTTGCGCCCACGGGATAGTACCCGTACCCGCTCCGGCAACGGCGGAGCTTTTGCGCGGTATACCGATATACTCAGGGGAGATAACAGGCGAACTTTGTACGCCCACGGGTGCAGCATTGATACGCCATTTTGCAACGGAGTTTGCGCCGTTGCCGGAGATGCGAGTTGAGGCGATAGGCATCGGCACCGGAACGAAGGAGTTTGCCGCGGCGAATATTTTACGCGCCATGCTCGGCGAGAGCGATGACGGCACGACAAGCGGCGGGAAGACAGACGAGGTGATAAAGCTTTCGTGCAACATAGATGACATGACCTCGGAGGATATGGCTTTTGCACAGGAGGCACTGTTGAACGCCGGTGCGCTCGAGGCGTACACTGTGCCAGTGGGCATGAAAAAGGGGCGTGTGGGCTTTGTGCTGACCTGCCTTTGCCGTGGTGGGGACGAGGACGCACTGGTGAGGTGCATTTTCCAAAACACCTCGACACTCGGTATACGCGAGGAGATATGCCGCCGCTTCGTCCTGACGCGCCGGGGAGAGAGTGTGGACACCGCGCTCGGCGCGGTGCGCGTAAAGCGCAGTGAGGGCTACGGCGTGAGCCGCGTGAAGGCGGAGCATGATGACCTTGCGCGACTTGCAAGGGAGACGGGCAAAAGCATAGCCGAGATACGCCGTGTCGTCGAGAAAAGCCTGTGACATGCAAAAAATAACACAACGAACATACGCCCCGCGGATTGCATTACTCCGCGGGGCGTTATTATTGACATTGTGGGTGAAAAGAGAGTATAATCGGAACCAATGTTATAAAACCAGCGGTTTTAATATAAGGACGTGACACGAACAATGAAAAAGGGTAATGAGGAGCTTGTAAATACAAAAAGGCTGATTCTGCGGGCGATGACGGACGCGGAGACGGAGCGGCTGATAGACAGCTGTGCAGATGAGGAGCTTTGCGAGGCGTACAGGGAGATGCTTACCGGGAGTAAAGAGAACGCGAAAAATCGGATTTGGTACGCGCCGTGGAGCATAGTGCGAAAAAGCGACGGAGAGTTTATAGGCGATATAGAGTTCAAAGGCGCGGCGGTAAACGGCGCGGTAGAGATAGGCTATGGCGTTGAGGCGGGGTACGAGGGTCAAGGCTACGCCACGGAGGCGTTACAGGGCATATGCACGTGGGCGTTTGAGCAGAGCGGTGTAAACCTTGTCGAGGCGGAAACCGCACCGGACAACGCGGCGTCTCAACGCGTGTTGGAAAAGTGCGGCTTTGTTCCAAACGGCGAGGGCGAGGAGGGACCGCGCTTTATGCTGAAAAAGGAATGCACCAGCCTGTAGACCGAACACGAGAGAAAAAACGACCGAACAGAATAGACACAATCGAAAAAGAAAAAAGCGTGTTCACGAATTGTGAACACGCTTTTGAGTCTGTCAAAAAAACTATACTTCAAGGGAAAAACAACAGAGTAGCGGGGGAGCTTGAGGGGGCAAGACCCGCCTCAAATTG
>CAZBYU010000150.1:0-4161 GCA_964496235.1 uncultured Oscillospiraceae bacterium
AAAAAGCTCGTGGCGAAGCTTGACCGCTACACCGACCCCGCCGACGCGGACGACGTCGAAGGGCAGGACAGCGACTGGGCGGCGTATATGCGCCGGTATATGAAGACGACACTGCTCTACGGCGTTATCATGCTCGGTATTGTGATAGTCGGCACACGCTTTGTCTACCCCGCACTGAGCGGGTATATCCCCAATGCCCTTGCAAGCGGCGGGATATGCATAGCCCTTATATATCTCGGTCTCGCGCTGTTCATTCGCCCCATGCTCGACACAAAAAGCCCGCAGTACACCGCGCTGTGGATGCAGTCAAAGCACAACCGCCTGCCACTAATGGCGTTGAACGCCTGCCGCGTGCTTATAATAGTGTTTATCGCGTTTATCCCTCTCCAGCTCGTGGTGCGCGTGAACGGCGCGTGGCTGGTGGGTGTTATCGTCGTGGCGGTGATACTGCTATACCGCTCGGGGGCGTTTGCCTCGGCGTATCTCTCGGTTGAGGCGCGGTTTTTGGCAAATCTCAACGAACGCAAGCTCGGCAAATTCGCCGACAGCGATACCGCCACAGAGTGGCTGGATGAGAAGCTGTACGTGATGGAGTTCGACTGCCCGGAGGTCGGCGTGGAGGGCAAGACCCTGCGCGAGCTGGGCTGGGGTAGCAGATACGGCGTGAACGTGGTGAAGCTCGTTCGCGGGAAAAAGCACCTGAACATGCCGGCGGGCAGTGCCGCGATTACGCGACATGACCGGATATTTGTCCTCGGTGAGACCGAGGCTATACACAGCCTTTGCATGGGGCTTGGTCTGAGCGAGGACGGAAAGCTCCCCACCCTGCGCGAGTTTATCGAGCGTGAAAACGGCGATGAGGGTGATCTCTACTCCTACGCCATAAAGGTTGACCGCGATTCGCCCTTTGTCGGCAACGCGATAAAGGACAGCCGCATAAGAGAGGATTACGACTGTATGATAATGGGCTTGCAGAGAAACCGCCTCCCCATTGCACAGCCCGATATCAACATGATAATTCAAAACGGAGACCTCATATGGTTACTCGGTACGCGCTCAATGGCGGGCAAGCTCTTGCAGGAGGAGCTTTAAGCATCCGGAAAACCACATACGACAACGAGCAATCGGCAGGGCAAATGCCCTGCCGATTATTTTTTGACGGTTAAACCGATTCACGTGGGTCGATGCGGAATATGCCTTTATTTCCGACCGAAGAGGAAGCCGTAATAATCCTCGTTTTCGATTATGCGTGATAGGTTCAGCCTGTCGGCAACGACGGATTGCATCTCGGCAACGTACTCCTCGCTCACTTCTGCATCTTCCGCCGGGTAAAACGTGCGTTTATGAGTGTCATAGTAGCCCTTGTCGGTCAAGAAACAGCTGTCGTTCCAGAATACCAGACCCGCCTGCTCGCTGAGTGCGTCGCGCCCCGCCAAAAGCCGTGAATCATACTCCACACCGAATAGATTCGAGAGCGTGGGGAGTATGTCTATGCTCGACACGGGAACGCTGACGTGTATCGGCTCGTCCTTTTCCAGCGCACCGCACCATATTATTGCGGCATTATGGTCGCGTTCGCGGCAGGAATCGGACGGGTGTCCGTAAAGCTCCTCCAACAGCCCGGTTTGACCGCCCCATGCGTTACTCGGCAAAAGCCCGTAGGGGTAATGGTCGGGTACGATGGCAATCACGGTGTCGTCGGCAATGCCGGCGGCTTCAAGCTGTGTTATGAGGCTTTCAAGTGCGTATTCAAGCTCCATATTCGCCGCAAGGTACGCCTGAACCGGCTCGGAGTAGGGCAGATTCTCGGTGACGGCGCGGTTTTTGGCGGACATGTCGTTTATTCCGTCCTTGAAGGAATAGCTCGCGTGTCCGCTTATCGTCATGTAATAGACGCTGAACGGTTGAGAGTCGATATAGAGAGGAACGGTGTAGTCCATCATCTCCTTGTCGCTCTCCGGGAAAAGACCGCCGGTAAGCCCGTTTTCCATGCCGTTGCCTATGCCGACGAAACTGTCATAGCCCATGTTCGGCACGGTGAGGTTGCGGCTGTAATAGTTATAGTTGCCGTTGTGATAGCCGAACGAGCTGTAGCCGAGGCGTTTAAGCTGGTTGCCCATGGTGAAGTACATGTTGGACGCGCGGGAGGACATCATCACCATTGCGTCCATCGGTGCAAGCCCGGTGAGAAACGAGTATTCGCCGGTGGAGGTGCTGCCGCCCCATGCGGGCTGGTAAAAGTCCTCGAAGACTATGCCGCCGGTGGCAAGGCGGTATAGCGTGGGTGTGCGCTCGGGGTCGATGACCTCCTTTGAAAATGCCTCGGCGGTTATCAGGATAAGGTTTTTGCCCTCGAATATGCCGGTGTATTCGTTTTTGTGTGTAGGCTCGATGCTCTGCACATATTCGTTTAATGCGGCGAGCTTTGCTCTCGAGGTCTCATGCGCGGCAAAGTCTATGTCCATCACGTTGTAGCCGTATTCTATGACCTCGGGCGTGTTCTCTGCGGCGTCAGCCGTGTCGGGCGCAACGGACGGAGCGGGGGAGGGGACTTTCGCGGAGGAGAAGTCCGCTGTGGATTTATCCCCGCCGGGAAAAGCGGAGCGCACAAGCGCGGTCACTGCGCCGTAGTTTTTCATCGCGGAGTCGTAGGTGCATACCGAATACTGCGCTCGAAGCGTCACCGTGCAGTTTGAAAGGAGCAGTCCCGCCGCAAACAGACCCACCGCCGTAAGAATCAAATGCAACGGCAGACGAGCGCGGGGACGCAAGCGGGCATGCTCGCCGCGCGGCGCGAGATGCGCCGCGATAACGGCGAGGACGAGCGGGGCAAAGTACAAAAGAATGACAGGCAGGCTCTTCACTATCGTGCTTACGACGTTGCCGCCGAAGTCACGCGCGGCGTTGCCCGCCTGGCTGAGTATGATGTCCGGCGGCATGAACACCTTGTATGCATCGTATGTAAGACAGCAGAAAAGAAACCACACCGTCATCACCGCGCATACGACGAGTGACCACCTCCACGCACTCTCCTCGCGCTTTATAAGGCAACACCCGGCGGCGAAGACCGCCGCCGCACCCAGCGCGGTACACAGCCCGCCCGCAACACCGGGCGCAAAAAGCGGCTGTTGCGTTGTCAGGCGCAGTATAAGCTCAAGATACAGCATGTCCGCCGCCAAAAGCGCGGCACCGACGCGGGCTGAATATACCCCGCGCGATTTTTTTGACATAGAAGGACCTCCATACAACATAAAAATTGTTATTTGACAGCTAACTATTATACTTTGTCGCACTACAAATATCAAGCGATAAGTGACAAACAATTTAATTCAGCGGAAGGTTGAATTATGATTTAGTAGGGTGAAAAAGCATATGGAGGTTAGAAACAGAGTCAATTACGATAACACGCAAAAATACATAGAGCTGGGCTATAACATAGCCTACTATCGCAAGCATGCCGGGCTTACGCAGGAGCAGCTTGCCGAAAAGGTGGGTATAAGTCGGCAACACCTCGGCGCGATAGAAGCACCGAGACTGTGCCGTCCCATATCTATGGAGCTACTGTTCAATTTGGCGACCGTGCTGGAAATAGAGCCGTACAGACTATTGCTGTTCCGCACCTGAACGATAAAAAAAGACAGTGTAACAATTTATTAACGAATTACTCTTGACAGTCCTTGTTAAACGTAGTAAACTCCCATTATCGGCGGAAATATATGCAATACGCACAAATGTCCCCGATGCGCGGACGCGAATTGCGCGTGTGTTTGCACGTTTTTGATGTGGATAGTTTTGTCGCGCCCTTTTCCGCGCGGTTTTTGCCGTTTTCGGCGTGGATCACGCGGTGTATGTATTGGTTCTTAGGCGAAAGCCTTTGAATATAACAAAAATTTGGAGGAAAACTTAATGAAAAAGTTTCTCGCACTGATGCTCGCACTGTGCATGGTCTTCGCGCTGTGTGCTTGCGGACAGTCCGCAGCTCCCGCTGAGGAAGCTCCCGCCGCCGAGGCTGAGGCTCCTGCCGCTGAGGCTGAAGCTCCCGCCGAAGAGGCAGCCGCTCCTGAAATCAAGGTCGGTATTGCAGCTCCCGATGCCACCCACGGCTGGGTCGCCGGTGTTGCCTACTATGCAGAGAAGTACTGCAAGGACAACGGCTATGAG
>CAZBYU010000151.1:0-4154 GCA_964496235.1 uncultured Oscillospiraceae bacterium
GGTCAGAGCAAGAAGCAGTGCAAGAAACTTCTTCATTTGAGTTCCTCCTATAAAAATTGTTTGATACTTGCAAGGCGTAGTCAAAATGCGTCATACGCCCAAGCTGTGTGACACATTATAACACTCCAATTGTGAGAATTCAACAAAAAATTGCCGTTCCGTTAAATTTATATGAATGGGGTGAAAATATAAACGTATTCTCGAATATGCACAGAGCGTGAATACATTCAAGAATAAACTGTAAACAAAACGCACTTCCCATTAAAGCGTTGCGAAAAGTTCAAATCTACCTCTTGCAATTATCCTCTGCGTGGTATAGAATTCGGTAACGTTTTGAAAGTGGTAGTGGTATATTTTAGTAGTATGTTGCGATTTTGAAAGAGGTATAGTCAGACAAAATGAAACCGCAGGCGATCAATCTCACGGAAGGCTCTATTGCAAAGAGCATAATCGGCTTTTCCATTCCCATTTTGCTCACGAATCTGCTTCAGCAGCTTTATAATTCCATTGACAGTGCCGTTTTGGGCAAGTATTGCGGAGATGCCGCGCTTGCCGCCGTCGGCTCTACCGGCTCACTTATAAATCTTCTTATCGGCTTTTTTCTCGGCACTGCCACCGGTGCGGGTATACTCTATGCCATGTACTACGGTGCGGGGGATTATGTCAGCCTGAAAAAACTTATCGACTCGGCAATGGTTCTCGCGCTCTGTATCGGCACGGTGATGACCTTTGTGGGGGTCGTCTTCACGCGTCAGCTTCTTATGCTCATGGATATGCCCGAAGAGACGCTCACCCTCTCGGAGGAGTATCTGCGTATCTACATGGGCGGCACGATAATAACGCTTATATATAATGTCGGTGCAGGGCTTATCCGCGCCGAGGGCGACTCCGTCCGTCCGCTTATCTATCTTGCCATCGGCGGCGTGGGTAACCTTGTGATGGATCTGCTGGCGGTCGCGGTTCTTGATATGGGCGTTGCCGGCGCGGCTTGGGCGACAGTATTTGCACAGGCGATCACGGCGGTTCTTGTTGTCATTCGTCTTTGCCGACTAAACCCGGCGTACGCACTACGTCCTCTGCATATGAAGCCGGACAGAATCACACTTTGGGACGTTATCCGTGTCTCATTTCCATGCGGTTTGCAAAGCTCCATGTATAACATTTCTAACCTTCTAGTGCAGATAAAGATAAACTCCTTCGGAACTGTCGCCATGGCAGGTGTCACAGCATATTCCAAGCTCGACGCGTTTATATACATGCCTATGGAGTCAATCTCCCTCGCACTCTCCACCTTTGTGGGGCAGAATATCGGTGCGGGGCGGTATGACCGCATGAGAAAGGCAATTCGCGTCTCGCTTCTTTTTGCCATAGGCTCTGCGCTTACCATGATGGCGGTCGTGTTCATCTTCTTCAACCCGCTCATGAGCATTTTTACGGACGAACCCGCCGCCATAGCCGTCGGACGTAGCATGATGTATTACGTGTTCC
Source organism: uncultured Oscillospiraceae bacterium (assembly GCA_964496235.1). GTDB lineage: Bacteria > Bacillota > Clostridia > Oscillospirales > Oscillospiraceae > Limivicinus. The sequence continues at coordinate 1,489 of CAZBYU010000151.1, forward strand.
CGGTCATATGGTTTTTCTCGTTCATAGATGTATATTCCGGGGCGATCCGAGGCTCGGGACAGACCGTGCCGGTCACGGTGATATCCGCGCTGTGTATCTGTGTTTTCCGCATTGTGTGGATAGGGCTTTTACTCCCGGTGTTCAACTCCATCGACCTTGTCTTTGCCTGCTACCCCACGTCATGGCTACTCTGCGGCGGTGTCATCATATGGTACTATTATCGCCGCTCCTCCCTGCACAAGGCCATAAGCGACCATTCCGGCGCAGTGTACGTGGCGCAGAGTGAATAGAGAAAGAGAGTACATATGCAGATGAAAAAGCTTCTCGCGCTCTCCCTTGCCATCACGCTCATGCTTGCCCTGCCCGCCTGTGGTGACGGCAAGCTAACTAAAACTATCGACATAGTCTCCAATGCGGTTGACGATATGCGTGAGCTTGAACCCACACCCGAGCCGACTCAGACTCCTGCACCGACTGCCGCACCGACCCCGGAACTCACACCCGAGCCGACACCCGAACCGACGGCAACGCCGCTTCCCATGCCCACCCCGCGTTCGGATTTGTACCTCACGGGTAGCGCACAGGCGGATTACCTCCGGTATACCCCCGTATGTTCGACTCCCGATGACGAATTGCGCGATAATTTCACCCGCGCCGCAGAGAGCGGTCTTGCCATGCGCTACACCGTGTCGGACGATTTTGCCGCCATTTTGGAGACAGTTGTGTATACCGAGGCGGCAAACACCAACTTCATGCTCACCTGCGCCGACGCGAGCGGACTTACAGATGTCGGCATGTTCGATGTCCTGCCGGACTGTGAAATGCAGTATCATTATCTCACCGAGGTAAACGGCTTCGGTCAGTGTCCGCTTGCCGAGTGTGTGCCGTTCGGCGGCACCTTACAGGCTGAGGCGGGAGACCTCATCTTCTGGCTTGACGATAACGGCGCAGCTGTCAACTTCGGCATAGTCACCGCCGCAACCGGCGATTATTTCCGCACCGTTGTCTGCCGCGCCGATGGGGCAAAAGCGTCCTTCGATCTTAACTGGTCGAATATCGGCGAGAAATGCGCGGCAAGGGGAGTTCTTGTCCACCTCATATACCCGGTGGCGGAGCAGATGGCTTTCTATTTCTGCATAAACGAGCTGGGCTACAGCCCTGCCGCCGCATGCGGTGTGCTTGCCAATATATATAAAGAGTCGTCCTTCCGACTGTCGGCACGTGCCGACGGAAGCTATGGTCTTTGCCAGTGGCTCGGTGACCGTCGAACGGAGCTGACAACGTGGTGTACCGGCAACGGCTTTGATTACACCACCCTCACAGGTCAGCTCCGCTATATGCAGCATGAGCTTGCCCTGCAAAAATATCTGGAGCTTGATTTTCTCCTCATGGATCTCGGTAACACCGCCGATGACGCATATACTGCAGCGCGTGAATGGTGCTTTAAGTATGAACAGCCCGGTGACATCGCCAATGTTGCCCGCGACCGCGGTCTATCCGCGAAGGAGGATTTTTTTCCGGTCTATTCGCAATATTCCCTGCAATGATTCAATGGCGGTTATTCTTCGGATCAGCTTATAGCCGGATATGAGCCGATAATTAGAGGCGTACAGAAAATGTACGCCTCTTATTCTGAATTATACAAAAAGGGCGCGGTGAGACCGCGCCCTTGCTATGTGACGCACGGTCACACAGCTATGAGAACCGGGCTACTGCATACACTTGCAAGCAGTCACCAAGCTCTATCGCCACGGCAGATGTCACCCACCCGCCGATTCTACGCCATCCATGTTGAGACACACGGAATTGTCAAATAAACCGCTATCCACACGATCCACGCGGTTGCGGATATGGTTCGTGCCGGGGGAAATTTGCGTACACACATACACAAGGGTCAGCACATCGCAAGTGCGCGACATTACGTCATGCATGCACACGGGATTTCCACAGACAGGGTCTGTGCCGGGGAAACGTGAATAATCACGGAGCAGTGCCGCAGAGGGCTTTACTTCGCCGCAACTACCTTGATGACGGTCTTGCAGCTACCATCTGTGAAGATGAACTCGATTTCGTACTCGCCCTCTTCAAGCCCCAGCTCTTCCAGAAGCTCGGCGGAGAGGATTATCTTGCCGTCTTCATCGACAGTGTAATCAACAGTCTCAACAACTACTTCACCGACACTGTTCTTGATGAGAATCTTGACAAGATTGCTCTGAACATGCTGTGCCTCGGCATTGACCACGAAGGTCAGAGGCTCGACGCTATTGAGTGCCATGGTCTGATCCTTGCCCTCAACGACTTCGTACTCCTGCTTCACAGGAGACTTGGTAACAGGGACGGCAGGCGGGGCCGTTATCGGCTTTGCCTACAGTAAACTTGCCGTTGGAGTCAGAAATAGCGGAATCGTCGGAAACGTAGTCCTGCAAAATAGCGTCTTCTCCATTGGTTTTTACAACATCTGAGCTGAACGTGCCGCCGGTAATCTCCGTTTTGCCGGAAGTAACGCTCACGGTGGGTTTGCCCGCTCGCGGAATTATCGGACGGGAGAGCATGGGCTTACGTTCCCGCTCATAGTTTTCAACAGGTTTATCAACATGGGGCTTCATTCTCAGTCTACCCTACGCGTCAGCGTATCACATGCACTATCTGGAAATTTCACCTCGTCT
>CAZBYU010000152.1:0-4152 GCA_964496235.1 uncultured Oscillospiraceae bacterium
TGTTGACGGCAAATGCCCCGACTGCGGACGCGAAGTACACGACGCGGAAGAAGAAGCTTATTTCTTCCGTCTTTCCAAGTACGCCAAGCCCGTGCAGGAGCTTTTGGAGACCGGCACCTTCCTCACCCCGCCCAGCCGTGTAAACGAAATGATAAACAACTTCATCAAGCCCGGTCTTGAAGACCTCTGTGTCTCGCGCACCAGCTTTTCCTGGGGTGTTCCCGTGGACTTCGACGAGGGTCACGTGGTTTATGTATGGGTCGACGCACTTTCAAACTACATCACCGCGCTCGGCTACGGCAACGAAAAGTATAACGACTACGACAAATACTGGCCCGCCGATGTGCATATCGTAGGCAAGGAAATTGTCCGCTTCCACTCCATCATCTGGCCTGCCATGCTCATGAGCATGGAGTTGCCCCTGCCCAAGCGCGTATACGGTCACGGCTGGCTCGTCATCGACGGCGGCAAGATGAGCAAGTCCAAGGGTAATGTCGTTGACCCCTATCTTCTCGCAGACAAGTTCGGCGTGGACGCACTTCGTTTCTTCCTTCTGCGTACCTTCCCGTTCGGCTCTGACGGCAACTTCTCCAACGAGCTTTTGATTAGCACGATCAACACCGACCTTGCAAACGACCTCGGCAACCTTGTCTCCCGCACGACCGCCATGGTGGAAAAATACTTTGGCGGCGCACTCATAGCCGAGCGTGAATATGACCCCATGGACGATGAGCTTACTTCGCTCATCAAGTCCACCAAGGGCGCGTATGCCGCGCAGATGGACGAGTTCCAGCTTCATCTCGCGCTCGAAGAGGTATTCAAGCTTATTCAGCGCGCTAACAAATACATCGACGAGACCGCACCTTGGGTTCTCGCCCGCGACGAGGCAAAGAAGCCGCGTCTTGCAAGCGTGATGTATAATCTTCTGGAGGCTCTGCGTGTATCGCTCATCATGCTCACCCCGTTCATGCCGGAAAGCTGTGAAAAGGCGTTTGCACAGATCGGTGCGGAGAACGCGTATACCACATGGGAAAAAGCCGGTGAGTACGGCGTTCTGCCCGAGTGTGTGGACGTACACAAGGGTGAAACACTCTTCCCGCGCATCGACGCGGCAAAGATGCTCGCCGAGCTTGAAGAACTCGAAAAGGCGGCTAAAGAGCCGCAGGTCAAGGTTCCCCCTGTGTTGCCGGAGGTTACGATAGACGAGTTTGCAAAGTGTGACATGCGCGTGTGCAAAGTTCTCGCCTGTGAAGCCGTCAAAAAGTCCGACAAGCTGTTGAAGTTCACGCTCAACGATGGCTCGGGTACTGAGCGCGTTATTCTCTCCGGCATACGCAAATTCTATGAACCGGACACACTTGTTGGGAAAACCGTTGTCGCTATTTTGAATCTGCCTCCGCGCAAGATGATGGGGCAGATGTCCAACGGCATGCTGCTGTCCGCAGTGCGGGAGGTTGACGGCAAGGAAGAACTTCATCTCGTGATGCTCGACGACTCCGTCCCCGCCGGCGCACAACTGTGCTGAATATAGGTTGTGCATTTTAACATTAAACATGAGCCTCCAATCTATTAAAGGCTCATGTTTTTTTAGTAAAACCACACTTTAGACGTGTGGTTTTTCTTTGAAAAAAGAAGGAGTGTATCGGGTGATACACTCCTTCTTTTTTCTATATTTCGTCTTAATCAGCGCAGCTTAAAGTGCGTTGGTTTTATTGACGAGGGCGGTCAGGTCGACATACTCATCGACCTCTGCGGCAACAGTATCATCCGTGTGCTCCTCAAAGTCGCGGTAGACTTCAAGACCGGTGCCGGCGGGTATGAGCTTACCGATAATGACGTTCTCCTTGAGACCGACAAGGTGATCCTTCTTGCCCTTGATAGCGGCATCGGTGAGTACCTTAGTGGTCTCCTGGAAGGACGCGGCAGACATCCAGCTGTCGGTGGCGAGAGAGGCCTTGGTGATACCCATGAGAAGCTGGGTATAGGTCGCAAAGCCGAGTCCCTCTTCACCCGCGTCAATACGCGCCTGAACAGCCTTGTTGGCATCCTTGATGGTGCTGATATCCACGGTAGAGCCGGAGAGAAGATCGGTGCTACCCGCTTCTTCGACTCTTGCCTTACGCATCATCTGGCGGACAATGACCTCAATGTGCTTATCGTTAATGTCAACGCCTTGCTGACGGTAAACCTTCTGAACCTCGCTGGTGATATAGCTACGCACACCCTGACGACCGAACTCATCATCATTCGTGCCGCGGATACGCAGAACATCATGCGGGTTGAGTGCGCCGGAGGTAAGCTCCTGACCACGGTCGACATGGTCGCCGTTGTGAACGAGAATACCTGCGGAGTGAGGCACCGTGTAAACCACAGTCTCGCCCTCGGCTTCGTTCATGACTGTAATGGAATACATTACGCCCTTCTTCGCCTCATCAATGGATACGGTACCGGATATCTCGGAGAGGACTGCCATCTTCTTCGGCTTGCGAGCCTCGAAGAGTTCTTCAACTCTCGGAAGACCCTGAGTGATATCGTCACCTGCGACACCGCCGGTATGGAAGGTACGCATGGTGAGCTGAGTACCGGGTTCGCCGATGGACTGTGCGGCGATAACGCCGACTGCTTCGCCCGCGTTGACGGGCTTGCCGATGGCAAGGTTAATACCGTAGCACTTGGCACAAACGCCGATGCGAGCCTCACAGGTGAGGACGGAGCGAATGAAGACCTTGTCAATGCCATGTGCCTCGAGGACATCCGCGTCCTCACTCATGAGCATATGGTCCTTATCGAACAGCAGCTCGCCCGTTGCCGGGTCGGTAATGACCTCGGCGGGGAAGCGACCGTGGATCGCAGTGCCGAAGGATTCTACCATCTGTCCGCGATCGTAAACGGCAGATGCCCAGACACCCTCGGTCGTGCCGCAATCATGCTCACGAATGATAACGTCCTGGCACACGTCGACCATACGACGAGTAAGGTAACCGGAGTCGGAGGTACGAAGTGCGGTATCTGCCATACCCTTTCGTGCGCCTCTGGTGGAGATGAAGTACTCCAAGACAGAAAGACCTTCACGGAAGTTGGACTTGATGGGGATCTCTATCGTCTTACCGGCGGTGTTGGCCATAAGACCACGCATACCGGCAAGCTGACGGATCTGGTTCATGGAACCACGAGCACCGGAGTTCGCCATCATGTAGATGGGGTTGTACTCATCGAGAACGTTGGTAAGTGCGTCGGTGACTTCCTTGGTGGTCTTTTCCCACTCGGAAACGACAAGGCGGTAACGCTCATCATCGGTGATGAAGCCGCGCTTGTACTGACGCTCGATCTTGACGACCTCTTCCTCGGTGGCATGGATAAGCTCGGTCTTGGCACTGGGGACGGTCATATCCGCAACGGATATGGTGATCGCGCCCTTGGTGGAATACTTATAACCGAGAGCCTTGATGCTGTCGAGTACCTCGGCGGTAATGGTGAAGCCGTACTTCTGAATGCAACGGTCGATAATATCGCCGAGTTGCTTCTTGCCGACCTGGAAGCTTATCTCATGGTCAAACGCATGCTCGGGGTCGGTACGGTCAACGTAGCCGAGATCCTGAGGAATAGGCTCATTGAATATGATGCGTCCGACAGTGGTGACGATGGTCTTTTTGACCTCGACACCGTCCACGGTCTTGGTAACTCTGAGACGGATAGGCGCGTGCAGACCGACACAACCGTCATTGTATGCCATGATAGCCTCTGCGGGGTCACGGTACATGAGAGTGGGCTTGTAGGTGATAAGGGCTTTGCCCTCCGCCTTAAGCTCAAGATTCTTCGCGTAGATATCATCGCCGTCCACGACCGCACCGGTCTCGAAATCGCTGTCGCCGGGGTTGTCGATGACAAGCTGTTCGGCACCCTTTTCCGCCTTACCGATGCGAATCATGGTAAGGTAGTAAGAGCCGAGGATCATATCCTGCGTGGGAACGGTGACGGGGTGACCGTCCTGCGGACGGAGGAGGTTGTTGGCCGAGAGCATGAGTATACGTGCCTCTGCCTGAGCCTCCGCGGAAAGCGGAAGGTGGATTGCCATCTGGTCACCGTCGAAGTCGGCGTTGTACGCGGTGCAGACCAGCGGGTGCAGACGCAGAGCGCGACCCTCTACCAGCA